>NZ_JAAIUN010000135.1:0-308 GCF_013317245.1 Blautia sp. MSK.20.85 | reverse complement strand
ACCTGCAAACATAAATTAGCTGAAACAGTATTCAATTCTATTAGCTACAGCTAATGGTCAAACAGCAATGTTTGTTTGGAACTTTACTATCTATAAAAGTTCCAGGCAGGCATTTTTTAGTGTCCTGAATCCTGGAGGAAAGGAGTCAAGATGGCTGAGCCAAACAGACAATCAGGAGAAAACGAAGAAAGAATCATAGAAATTGAGATTGAGCGTCTTCGTCCGTTCAAAGAGCACCCGTTTCAGGTAAAAGATTGGAAAGATATTTTCATAAAGAGATTGCAAGGGTGCAGGCACAATGGTATGGA
>NZ_JAAIUN010000038.1:0-29937 GCF_013317245.1 Blautia sp. MSK.20.85 | reverse complement strand
TGTCAATGAGAAAGAAAAGGTTCGTAGTAAGTTTGCGTCCAATTAAGTATTTAGAGGAGCTTTTAGAAGCTTAAAAAGTAGAAAAAATAAAATTTGCAGTTGCTAACCATTCATGCGTTTGTCGTGGCAGAATTGTTGTATACATTGCCAAAGTTGCGGTAAAATGATATGCTGATTTTATTGGATAGGAACGATATTTCGGTGGTTCGGAGGCGGAAGATGAGAAAGAAGTTAAACACCCAATTTAATACAAGGCAGTATATGGTTTCAAGAGACTTCGAAATTTATTATTATAAAGATCAGCATATGAAAAAGGTTGCCAACCATATCCATGATTACTATGAGATTTATTTTTTTCTGGAGGGTGATGTATCTCTTGAGATAGAGAAAAAAGAATATCCGCTGCAATACGGAGACGTGGCAGTAGTGCCTCCTGGTCTGGAGCATCATGCAGTCATTCACGATGAAAGCGTGCCCTATAGAAGGTTTGTATTCTGGATTACGGTTGACTATCTGAACCGCTTGATGGAAGATGCTAGGGAGTATGGCTATTTGATACAGCTGGTGCAGACAAAAGGAGAATATATTTTCCATCACGACAGAATCGCTTTTAATACGATTTAGACAAAAGTATTTCATTTGCTGGAGGAAATTTATTCCAATCATTTTGGAAAAGCGGCGAAGGTTTCCCTGTGCGTCAGCGATCTGCTTCTTCATTTAAACCGGACTTGTATATAATGAAAGACATGAGCGTAGTGTTCAGGAGGAACAGCAGCTGTCAGAAAGATTGATAGACTATATTGAAGAGCATCTGGAAGAAGAATTGTCTCTGGACAGGATGGTAGCAGAATTTTTTGTCAGTAAATATCATATTGCCCATTTTTTTAAGGATCATATTGGAATGTCAGTTCATCAGTATGTGCAGAAAAAGAGACTGGAGGCATGCAGAGAGGCAATCCGGAATAACATGAAGATCAGCGAAGCTTATCTGCTGTTTGGCTTCAAAGATTATTCCGAATTCTATAAAGCATTCCGCAAAGAATACGGAATGTCCCCGAAAGAATGGCAGGAGACGGTTATGAATATACCGGAATTTTAATGGAAGTGCAGTCGTTTCAGATCCATACATTATATCCATGTACATAATGCATGGATGAGTATCGATCTAATCACAGGAATCATCAAAGAGAAATGAAACGGTACTTGTACCAGGAAAGGAATAAGGATGAATAGAGAGGAAGCAAGAAAAAAAGCGGAAGCGCTAGTTGCCAAAATGACGGTAGAAGAAAAAGCAGGGCAGCTGAAGTTTGATGCACCGTCAATTGAACGCCTTGGAATTCCCGCTTATAACTGGTGGAATGAGGCTCTTCACGGAGTGGCCCGGGCCGGAACTGCTACTGTTTTCCCGCAAGCGATCGCACTGGCTGCAATGTTTGATGATAAAAAACTAAAAGAAATTGCAGATGTAATCGCAGAAGAAGGAAGAGCAAAGTATCATGCATTTTCCAGGGAAGGGGACAGGGATATTTACAAAGGCCTTACGTTCTGGTCTCCCAATGTCAATATTTTCAGGGATCCTCGATGGGGAAGAGGACATGAAACTTATGGAGAGGATCCTTATCTGACTTCAAGACTTGGGGTCGCATTTGTAAAAGGACTTCAGGGCGATGGGGATACAATGAAGGCAGCAGCCTGTGCAAAGCATTTTGCAGTACATTCCGGACCAGAAGCACTCCGACACGAATTTGATGCGAAGGCTTCTCCAAAAGATTTGTATGAAACTTATCTTCCAGCTTTTGAATCCCTTGTGAAGGAAGCGGACGTTGAAGCTGTAATGGGAGCTTATAACCGGACAAATGGCGAACCATGCTGTGGAAGTAAAACATTGCTGAAAGATATATTAAGAGATGACTGGGGATTCAAAGGACATGTTGTATCAGACTGCTGGGCAGTCCGGGATTTCCATTTGAACCACAAAGTGACGGAAGGGCCAAAAGAATCTGTAAAAATGGCGCTGGATGCGGGCTGTGACCTAAACTGCGGATGCACGTATGCTTATATAATGGCTGCGCTGAAGAAGGGACTGATCACGGAAGAGCAGATTACCAGATCCTGTGTCAGACTGTATACAACGCGGTTTCTATTAGGATTATTTGATGGAAGTGAATATGACAGTATTCCTTATGAAGTTGTGGAGTGTGAGGGACATAGAAAACTTGCGGTCACAGCGGCAGAGAAAGGAATCGTTCTTTTAAAGAATGATGGAATCCTTCCTTTAGATAAAAGCAGAATAAAGACAATTGGTGTAATAGGACCAAATGCAAACAGCAGAAGAGTGCTTTCTGGAAATTATCACGGAACTTCCTCACATTATGTAACTGTTTTGGATGGAATCCAAAAGGAAGCAGGAGAAACCTGCAGAGTTCTGTATTCAGAAGGCTGCCATCTGTATAAGGATAAGACCGAGCCTCTAGCATGGCCGGATGATCGGATCTCAGAAGCGATAATTACTGCAAAACACAGTGATCTTGTTGTTCTTGTGCTTGGCCTGGATGAAACCGTTGAGGGAGAAGAACCGGATGAGGGAAATGCAGGTCAGGCAGGAGACAAGGAATCTCTGGAGCTTCCTCTTTGTCAGCAGAAGCTTCTGGAAGCGGTTGCAACAGCTGGAAAACCAGTTGTCACCGTATTAATGTCAGGAAGTGCAATGGATCTTCGTTATGCAGATCAACATACAAATGCAGTTCTTGAAGCCTGGTATCCGGGTGCTGAAGGCGGAACAGCACTGGCAGACATATTATTTGGCAAGGTGTCCCCAAGCGGAAAGCTTCCAGTTACATTCTATTATGATACCGATGATCTTCCGGAGTTTACCGATTATTCCATGGAAAACAGAACTTACCGGTATATGAAGAAGGAAGCATTATATCCCTTCGGATTTGGGCTTACCTACGGAGATGTATTTGCAGAAGCTGCGGAATTTACGGAAAAGCCACAGAAACATAAGAATTTAAAATTAAAATGTACTGTAAAAAATGAAGGTCTGGCAGACACCGACGATGTAGTGCAGGTTTATATCAAGGACTGGAAATCAAAATATGCGGTAAGAAATTATCACCTCTGTGCATTCAACCGAGTACATCTGAATGCCGGAGAAAAAGAAACTTTTGAAATAGAAATTGATAAAGATGCATTGCAGATTGTGGATGAAGAAGGAAAAAGGTATATAGACAGTGATGAATTTTCTGTTTATATTGGAACTTCCCAGCCGGATCGCCGAAGTGAAAGGCTATTAAAAAGAAAGCCTTTAGAACTTCGATTCAATATAGAATGATCTGAGTCTTTGATAAAATAAGCCGAAAACAATTTTAATAAAATTTTCTCATCACAGTATCTTGAACCTCCTGCCCGGATATGTTAAACTTAATAAGTTTTAAAAATGCAACTAACTACTATCTAGCCATGTTTATACACAGATCTAAAAAGCAATTTTCACTGTGGCACAAACATGGTCAGATTTAAGATAAAACGGTGTTACACCGTATAGAATAGGAGATTTAGACAGAATGGCATTGAGTCCAAAAATGTGGCAGTGAAATTTCAGTATCTACGGAAACTCGCATAAATACAGGAAATATGCGGTTTAACGACTCATGAACTTCTATCAGTAAATGGTACTCAGTGGTAAGGAATACGCTCAAGTAGTAACAAAAACTGGGTAAAAATGTGGTCATAAAACAACCTAGACATTTTTTTCTGATGATTGCATGGCACTGGGAAACGAATTTGCAATTATCTATTTTTTTAGTAGTAAATGATTAAAATTAATATAGACTATTGGAGAAATCTTTTATGATGTAAGCAAGGAGATACTGTTTATATTATAAAAGATTTTTACGTATTAAAACCAAAAGTGGATATTCACAAAATCTATAGGTAATTGGATGTTGTTGAAAACGCAGATTTAGAGTATAATAAATATATAGCCGAAGAATAGTTTTTAAAGTGCTGTAAAAAAGGAGAAAGACTTTGAATACAGAAATCAAAAATACGATTCTTACGACAGATAAAGACGCACAATATGATGAAAGCGCGAAACGATTACTTGGCCAGAAAAGTATCCTGGCCCATATATTAGTAAAGACTGTTGATGAATATGCAGGAATGGATCCGAAAGAGGTGGTTTCTTACATTGAAGGCGAACCATTTATTAACACTGTTCCGATAGAAACTGGTCTTACTAATGCTGTTATTAAAAATGCTGGATCTCGTGTGGTTGGTCTTAATTCTGAAAATCCGGAGCTTCATGAGGGAATGATATGATTTGATATTATATTTTATGTCAGAATGAGGGATGGATTGTCGCAGATTATTATTAATGTAGAAGCCCAAAAGGACGAACCAAACGGGTATGATATATTGAATCGGGCAATCTTTTATGTAAGCCGTATGATTTCTTCGCAAAAAGAAAGAGATTTTTCAAATTCAAATTATAATGATATCAAGCGAGTCTATTCCATCTGGGTTTGTATGAATATGCCGGAAAATAGTCTGGAACACATTCACCTGGTGAAAGATAGTATTGTAAATTCCCATGCATGGAAAGGCAAACTGGACTTGGTTAATATCGTAATGATCGGACTTGCCAAAGAACTTCCGAAGCATGAGGAGAAATATGAATTACATAGATTACTGGGAGCATTGTTATCTCAGAATTTAACAGCAAACGAAAAACTGGATATCATTGGAAATGAATATGCAATTCCAATGGAAAAGGATTTTAGAGAGGATGTGAGTATTATGTGTAATTTGAGCCAGAAAATTAAAGAGACTGGAATTGAAACCGGAATTGAGATGGGTAAACGGGAAATGATTATAAAAATGTACAACAAAGGTTATACAGCTGCTCAGATCGCGGATGTAGCTGAAATGGACGAAAAAAAGATAAAAGATATCATAAAAAATGCTGAATTGTTGACAGTATAAAAGATTGAACAGAATCTGATTATTCAAATGTTGTGTAATTGGATGTTTGGCGGGGTGTTACGATAAGCATCTCGCCATTTTTTATTATACGATGTCATGGTCAGAGTATCTGTAAATTATAACATATTATGCATCAGCTACGATACAGGTATTTCCACAACAGTTACAAAAAGATGGTGAACCGAACTGAATCCACCATCTTTTTTTCTTTATCTTCTGTTATTAATAACCTCTCTCGCCATATCTGCAAGTTCTCCGGCAGATAATTTTCCATCTCTTTGCAGCAAATCATACTGGATACCATCCTTATTCCAGTTAACGCTTTGAACCTGACTGACTTCAATCTGAGAAGCACTGTCATCGTAACTGAATACAACTTTTCCACTGGACTGGTCTTTTTTATCTTGTTCTGTCAATTCGTAATCATCTGATACCACTTTATTTATATAATGTACATAATACAAATTTGTTTCATTTACAGTGGCAATAATATCACCTGACGGAGTAAGTTTTGAGTTAAATTTCTGCTGCTTAAACGATACAACATCTCCATTCTTCTGATAATCAAAGGACACAGATTTAAAATTCTCAATTACATTTGCATTGCCATCCTTAAAACTGTTTTTTATAATATTGCCCTCTTTGAAGCAGTACCCGTTCTCAAAGGTATCAATCAATACCGGTCTATACCCAATATCCTTTGTAACCTGTTCTGACGTTGGAAGAGATGTATAAGCAGCACGTGATGCAGATGAACTTGTCCACATTGAAATCTTTCCTGTTGCTGCCACAGCAGTAACTCCAATTGTAAGTGTTGCAGCTATCAACAAAGGTAATATTTTCTTTTTTGATCTCATAGTCGTTTGCTTCCTTTCTGTATCTGCGAAGTCAAGTTTTGCATAAACTCTCTGTCTGACATTCCCTGTATCAATATCAAGAGCATTGCAGGAAATATCTGCCTGTTTTTGTATTCCCAATTCTTTAAGCAAATTTTTTCTTCTCATAATTTTTCCTCCGCATCCGATAACATTTTTCTGAGTTTTCTTTTTCCTCTTGAAAGTCTGGTCTTAACTGTAGAAATATTAAGTCCCATTGCTTTTGAAATATCCTTGATTTTTTCATCAAATTTATACCGTCTTACAAAAATCTCGCTGTCAGGTTCGCCAAGGCTCATAACTGTTTCCCATACATAATTATTGTGAAAATTCTCTTCCATGAAATTTTTGCCATCTGACAGTTCAATATCTTCAAGAGATGTATGATCCATCTTTCTGTTTATCCGTTTCAGAGCAAAATTCCGGGCAACAGCAGCAAGATATGACCGTAATGTACCTTTCTGCAAATCTATCCTCCCGGTATTCTTCCAAAGTACAACAAACACATCTGCCACAATTTCTTCAATATCCTCTTTCGGCAGTGAATTGCCGGCCATATGATACAAAACAGTACTCAAATACGGCGTATAAATTCGGATTGCTTCATCTATGGAATTTTTTTCTCTGTTCCTGAGACGCTGCAAAAGTTCTGCTTCATCTGTCATATCAATCCTACTTTCTTTTTAATATTTTCAAAAATTAAAAGCTTTTAACCTTCACATTCTTATATATCCTGTCAAAGAGCAAAAAGTTTCAATTTTAGAAAATTATGATATTGATACACCACTTTACAACTTTTTTATAAAAAAATATCGTACAGGATTTCCTGATGCATAATGAATTTGGTATAAAACATTACAAAGGAAAGTGACCCTGTACGGCAAAAACATTATACAGCGAAAAAACACTGATAGGTAGACTTCAGCAATATTTTTTGATCTATTTTGAAACTTTTTCTGTTCCGACAGCAGATACCTTATTTCTGCTGATATTATCTATACTGAGCCGCACACAACGGTTCCAACTATCTGAATGGACACTGCTTTGTGAGAGTCATGCTCTGCGTACCTGTCTGGAATGGAGATAAAGTATCTCATCTTTCCGTTCCTCTTGGTTATCGTATGTGGCAGAAAAAAGAGTCTAAACTGGAACTGGCAGCCTCCATGATCCGGCAGGTTATGCCTGAATTTCACAGCAAAGATCATGTCATCATCCCTTGTGACAGCTGGTATACAAAACAGAACCTGGTATCCATCGTTGATGAATATCCGAATCCGGATCTGATTGGCAATGCAAGGAGTGATTCTGTCATGTATGATCTTACTTATGTCTATTTTTTTGTTTGTAAAATTTCTGAAAATATTCTGGTGAAATGGTAGTATAATACGGAGAATGAAAAAAACGTAAGAGAGTAAAAATGAAACTACCGGATAAATTAGCACCGTTTCTGGAATTATTGCACATATACAGAGAAACTGGGTGAGAAAACAGTAAAAGCATATCGGATTGATTTAAGCAGTGTTTTGTTTTTGTCGCCTGTGAAAAGCAAGACAAAGAGAAGCTTGAGGAATATATTACGGAATTACATAAAAAATACAAACATAAACAGAACAGCGATTAAAAAAAGTAGATATTTCGTTGGCAATGGAAGAGGCAACGGAAAAAAATACTTTTATGAGAACCGATTTCCTTTCCGATGCATCTAATTAGTGTAAAAGTAAACATGAGTAGTAATCCAGCTGGACAAAAGGAGAAGACAAAGTTATGACAAAAGATGTATTTATTAAGGAGGTTCGGGATGCAGAAGCCATGCTGTATCATATATCAAAGTCCATTCTGAAGAATGACTCTGATTGTGGGGATGCTGTGCAGGAAACAATTCTTAAGGCATATGAAAAACTTCCCACTTTAAAGAAAGAAAAATATTTCCGAACATGGATCACAAGGATATTGATCAATGAATGCAAAGGGATTCTTCGGAAAAGAAAAAATGTTATTCCATATGAAGAATATATGGACAATATGAAAATGACTGAGGAGGACAGATACAGTCATTTGTATATGGCGATTATGGAACTTCCGGAGGATCTGAGGGTTTTGGTAACATTGTATTATTTAGAAGGATTTTCCTTGAAAGAGATCAGTGAGGCTCTGGATATTCCGGAAGGAACGATCAAAAGCAGACTTTCACGTGCAAGAGAGTTTTTGAAGGTGCAGTTATCCGAAGAAGAGAAAAGACCGGCAACTGGGAAAAACAACAAGCAATTAAAGAGAATAACAGGAAAGGGGAAAATGTCATGTTAGAGAAGAAATGGAATAATATCGCACCGGAAGTACCACAGGATTTTCATAATAAATTTGAAGATACACTAAAACAGATTGAACAGGCGGATTCAGTTGATAAAAAATACAAAAGAAAAAAAATCAGTGGACGATTATTGATTGCAGCAGCAGTAATCTGTACTGGTATGGCTGTTACTGTGGCTGCAAAAGAGTTCTTTAAATGGAATGATTACCTGGTGAAAAGACTGGATCCATCGGAGGAACAGCAGGAGACACTGCAGGAATCAACTTATATTCAGAATATAGACCAGTCTGTAACACAAAATGGTGTGACGGTTACCCTGACAGATTCTATTCAGGATCAGGGATTCCTGTATGCTTTTTTTGAAGTGAAAACAGAGGACAGTATTTCTATGACTGATCATACTTCTTTTGAGGAGATGACACATTTTAAGATCGATGGAAAAGAAGTATATGCAGTGGACGATAACAGATTTGGAAGTTTCAATACTGGGGTAGGACAGGATGTGTTACTGAAAACAGATCAAAATTCTACACATCTTAAATATTTTAACGCCTGTATATCTTATGACGGTGATTATGATCTGAGTAATAAAACAGTAGAAATCACATTAAAGAATCTTACGGAGGAAGGAGATTATGATACGACTGTTATTACAGATGGAACATGGGATTTTAAATGGACTCTGGGTGCAGTAAAGCCTCCGACAACTCTGGAAGTGAACCGGAAATGTGATTTTGGAGGTTATGAAATCACAGTGAAAAAAATGGAAGTAACGCCCCTTTTATGGTCATTATATCTTGATTATGATGAAGCTATGAAGGTGTATGAAGATGAAAAAAACAAATTTGAGTACGCAGGTACGGACTATGGCATGGATCTTTATGCCAGAACTAGTATTGACCAGGTGCGTTATAAAGATGGAACGGTTTTAACACTTGATAGGACCATGGGAGGCATCGCTGGCGGTGGAGAAAAACAGGATAAGGAAAACGGTATCCTGATCATCAGAAACAGCTTCCCGCAACTGGTTGATGTAGATAACCTGCAGGCGGTACATTTTGGGAACATTGACCAATGGCTTGAAGTGCGGGGATAAAAGTTTTTTCGGTGATACAGAAAAATCCTCCCATAATTAGATAATGAGAAAATACAAAAAGAACCGATACAAGGTCTTTGCAAGACTGATATCGGTTCTTTTTGGGGATGTAAAACGGGTACTTTCAAAACTGCCGCCATTTAAGACGGGAAGCTTTGGACAGATCCGGGAATGGTTCCTGGATTATCCGGAAACAGAGATCCATCACCGCCATGTTTCCCATCTGTATGGTCTTTATCCCGGAAACCTGATCACAGAAAAAACCCCGGAGCTTCTGGAAGCCTGCCGGGTGGCTCTGGAAAGGCGCGGGGACGAAGGAACCGGATGGTGTATGGCATGGAAAGCATGCCGCTGGGCCAGACTCCGGGATGGGGAACATGCACTGGGGCTTTTGAAAAACCAGCTCCGTTATACCAGGATGGAAAATATTTCCTGTGTGGGAGGCGGCATTTATCCCAATATGCTGTGTGCACACCCACCGTTCCAGATCGATGGGAACTTTGGCTTTGCAGTTGCGGTTGCAGAGATGCTTATCCAGAGCAGGAAAGGGCATATCCTGTTACTTCCGGCACTTCCGGATGAATGGAAAGACGGAAATGTCCGAGGAATGAAGGTACAGGGTGACATCACAGTTGATTTCGAATGGAGAGATAGCAGGATACACAGGGTTCGCCTCTGCTCTTCCCGTGAGCAGAAAGTAACGCTGGAATGTAATGGAATTTCAAAAACAATATTTTTAAGACCTGATGGGACAGAGGATATGATTTTTGGTTGATCTGTCCTGAGGGCCTGGAAATCATAGACAGTGGTAAGTAATGGGGTACAATAAAATACAGCCAATCGATTTTGTCAGAAACTATTGATATTTCTTAGGGTATCGCATATAATATAGTTAAACTAAAAGGTTTCGTGTAGCGGCACGTAAAAGCTGTACTGTGCCCGGGCAGGGTAATTACTGGGACTATTTGATACTCGGAAGGGTATTACGCCCACACCAGGGAGATACGGTGAGTCCGCGCCGGGGACTTAATGATACCGGCGACATATTAGACGTTCGGAAGGATGTCGCGGCTGACAGCCAGCATAAAACCGCTTTTTAAGATTATGGGCACTGGATAACAAAAAGTTGTCCGGTGCTGTTTTTATATTATAGTGATGATTTGGAAAAGATAGATGGGAAAACAACAGGATAGAGAGAAAATCGTACAGGAGATTAAAATAGCTGCCGATCTGTATAGGAAGCATTTAGTGTGGTGATTCAATTAATCTGTCCTGAGGGTCTGGAAATCATAGACAGCCGTATCATGTAAAAACACATGGTACGGCTGTTTTTATACCCTAATAGGACCTGATGATCATAAAATTTGAACGATTTCGGGGGTGTTTTTATCTGAGATAATTTTTTTAAAAATATTTGCAACCTTTTTAGGGATTCGTACGTCTAATAAGTAGGAGCACATAAATGAAGCTTCTATAGTATACTCCGAATGACTGGTCTGAGATAGGAGAATTGGAACTATAATGAATGAAGTTTTGATACGAAAAGCGAAGAAAGGCGACAAGGATGCTTTTTGCAGGCTCATGGATGAAAATGTACAGAGTATGTACAAGATTGCAGCAGCATATCTGAAAAATGATGAAGATGTTGCAGATGCAATACAAGATACGATCCTTTCCTGCTATGAAAATCTAAGAAGTCTAAGAAAGAACAGATACTTTAAAACATGGCTGATACGCATCCTGATCAATAAATGTAAAGATGTCATGCAAAAGAATAAACTGGTTACTTTTATGGATCAAATTCCAGAAACACCTTTTCATGAAGAATATGAGACAATAGAATGCTTACAGGCATTAGAACCATTGGATAGTAAATATCGTTTGGTTGTTATTCTCTACTACATGGAGGAATTTAATATCCGGGAAATCAGTAATATCCTGGATTTGCCAGAAAACACAGTGAAATCCCGCCTTCATCGTGGAAGAAAAAAAATCGCAGAGATATATGGATATAAAATTAAGGAGGAACGTGCCTAATGATGACTCTAAATAATAATGAGAAAGATTTCCAGAAAAAAATGCAACAGGATACAGAGATTCCGGCGATTGTACATGAACATATCAATCAGGCATATCATTTGATTGAGAATAATACGGTTACTCAGAAAAAAGCACCAAGGGATCCATTCCACTGGATGAAAATCGGAGGCAGGGTAGCAGGAGGTATGGCAGCGGTACTGGCGGTCGGATTTATATTCTGTGCAACCAATCCAGTAATGGCAAAGAATATCCCGGTTGTAGGAGGGCTTTTTGAAATCTTGCAGGATAATGTAAGTTTCTTTGGTGATTTTTCGGATTATGCAACAACCTTGGAATCCGTTGATGGAACAACGGCAGATGGCAGTGAAGCAGATGAGGACAAGACAGGTAATGCCACTAGTGAGAATGCTTACATTAAAACAGCAGATGGGCTGACAATTACATGTTCTGAGGTATATGCCAACAGCCAGGCGGTCTATATAACTATGCAGTTTAAGAGTGATAAGCCATTTCCAGAAACGTCAACCAGGGCGGAAAGTGGAACACCGGTCATTGATCTGGATATGACTGGCGGTGTGGACTTTAATTCAGAAGCTAGTCCGGTGATCGACGGTCAGGTGGAAGGACAGTTTCTGGATGACAACACCTATGCATGCATTTTCCGTTATGATCTTGCTCAGGCGACAAAAGACTATACGGAATATAATGAGAAATACAATGAAATGACACAGCAGGTAATGGATGAGATGGGAATAACTCAGGCGGACTTAGATGATCAGACGGATGAAGGTTATGCGCTGCTGGAAGAGTTTATCAATAAATTGTCTGAACGTGGTGGAGCATATCAGAAGTACATTAAAGAAATTGATATTCCAGATACCTTTAACCTGCATCTGGATATCACGAAGGTAAGAGGGCTGGAAGCAGACTATGAGTGGTCAGAAGCGGATGATGAAAACTATGGAAGGGATGCCGGCTACTACAAATATGAAGGTGACTGGAGTTTCGATATCCCGGTTACGATAGATGATTCCCAGACAGAAGTAATGGAACTCAACGATACAAACGATGAAGGTATTGGACTCAAATCTGTAATCCGTACTCCATATGAATTGACGGTAAATGAACTTTATAAAGAAGGATCCAACAGTGACTGCTTTATGGTAGCTCTTGATGCCAATGGGAACACACTTCCATACAATGAGTCTACTGGAAATTGTAATAACTTCACAATTCAGGACAGGGACATTTCTACAGTAGATATTTATTTCCTAGATTATATCCAGTATATGGATGAACTGAAGGGGCAGCAGAATTTTGATAATCCTACGAAAGAAGACGGACAGAAATGGAAAAAACTTCTGGAGGAAAATGCAAAGTACCATAAGACATTACATTTTGATAGTGACAATGCAAAAAACTAATTGATTCAAAGAAAGATAAATAAGACATGAGACCAAAAGAAGTGATAGGGCAATCAATGAGAACCATAAAATCGGCAAGACCAGGTTCAGTTGTTTATGTACCGATGGATAAATCGGAATTCAGATCCATTATATTTTCAGAAAAGAAGAAAAATAAAATTAAGAAAATTGTAATATTGATTATATTGATGCTTTTTGTTATAGGCTGTTGTATGTATGCAGGTATATCTTATTATTACTCATATCACTTCTTTTATGGGACGACCATCAATGGGATTGACAGTTCAAATAAGACAGCATATGAGGTTGAGCAGGAGATTGCTGGGAAAAAGGATAACTATACTATTCAGGTAAGGGCAAGAATGCAGGACCCGCAGGCCATTACAGGAAAAGATATTGATTATAAATACGTATCCAGCGGTGCGGTTCTTCAGCTGTTGAAAACTCAGAAATCATGGGAATGGATCGGCAGTCTTTTTGAAACAAAAAACTATATGGTTCAAGAAGAGACTTTTTTCAGCCGGGAGAAACTGGAAGAACAGGTAAATTCATTAAATTGTGCGAAAAAAGAGAATCAGATAGCACCGGAAAATGCGTATGTAAGTTTTGTTAACTCAGAATTCACTATTGTGCCAGAAACGGAAGGTAACGAATTAAATACCAAAGAAGCTTATCAGATGATATGCAGGGCAATCGATAACGATGCGGCAGAGGTAGATCTGGAAAGTGATCCAAAGGCTTATAAGAAAGCAGATGTGACAAAAGAAAGTTCAGAACTTCAGAATATGGTAAATACATATAAGAACCTGACAAAAGCAAATATCACATATACATTTGGAGATGAAACGGTAACACTTGATGGGAATACCATCAAAAACTGGCTGCAGTTTGACGAGAAAGGGCAGCTGCTCCAGAATGATGAAGCCTTCCGGCAGCATGTAGTGGATTATGTGGCACAGCTTGCAGCAGATCATGATACAGTTGGCACTGAAAGACAATTCCAGACCACAAGCGGAAGGACGGTGTATGTATATGGCTCAGCTTATGGATGGAAGATTGATCAGGACAAGGAAGTAGCACAGCTCATGCAGGAAATTCAGTCAGGAACCCAGACAACCAGGGAACCGGTATATTCTATGAGGGCAAATGCACACGGAATCAACGATCTCGGAGATACATATATAGAGGTAGATCTTACAGAACAGTATATGTGGTATTATCAGAATGGAAATATTATTTTCCAATCAGAAATCGTATCCGGACTGCCAAGCGATCCGGATAGAAAAACACCCCCTGGAATATTCACACTGAATTCAAAGAGCAGTCCGTCCGTGCTGCGAGGTGAAATGACAGCAAATGGAACCTATTCTTATGAACAACCGGTAACGTACTGGATGCCATTCAATGGAGGAATTGGCTTTCATGATGCAGACTGGCAGCCGTACTTTGGTGGTGACAGATATCTTACAGGTGGTTCTCATGGATGCATCAATCTTCCACCAGAAAATGCCGGACAGCTTTATAGTCTTATTCAGTATGATGTCCCGATAATCTGTTTTTACTAATTCTATATTCAAGATGTACAGGACAGGAGCTAAGTTGTAATGCAGCTGGCTCCTGTTTTTCATTGTCAACAGTATCAGCCTGACGCATGATCACCATTTCGGTAATCCAGAACAAAGCAGACTTGATGTGGAAGTGGAAGAGCGATTGGTAAAAGCTAGCAATCTCTTCCTTTCACAAAGAGTGAAGAAGAGAAGGCACATTAATGGGATTGACGTATCAATACTGGAATCATATAATGGGTACAAAGAAAAATTTATTTATGGAAATAAACACATTGACAGAGCATGCAAAAGTGCTGTGATTAAAGTTTAAAAAGAATCCTTATGAACATCATAAGTAATGCTGTCAAGTATAATAAAGAAAAAGGAGAGATACTGCTCAGCTATTATGAAACACAGGTGGATGACAGGCATATACTGTTTGAGTTTCACTGCAAGGATACCGGAGTTGGAATGAGTAAAGAATTTCAGAATCACATTTTTGAACCATTTACTCAGGAAACAGGCGGTGCAAGATCTGTTTATGGAGGAACAGGTCTTGGTATGCCAATTACAAAAAAACTAATAGAGAAAATGGGCGGTACGATTAAATTTGAAAGCGAGAAAAATGTAGGAACCACATTCATGGTACAGCTTCCATTCCTTATTTCTGCTGATATGAAGCATGCAGAAAGCCAGGAAGATGATGTATCAATTGGAGGCATGAGAATCCTTTTGGCAGAAGACAATGAATTGAATATGGAAATTGCGGAATTTCTTCTGACAAATGCAGGAGCAGAAATTATAAGGGCTTCAAACGGCAAGGAGGCTGTTGAAGCATTTGCAAAATCAGGTGTTGGTGAGATCAATGTAATTCTGATGGATATTATGATGCCAGTTATTGATGGCCTGGAAGCTACCAGAGAAATACGTACAATGAACAGAAGTGATGCATCTGCTGTTGTGATTATAGCTAGAGGGGGCATATCAATTGGACAATGATATGCCCCCCCTGCCGATGTTTGTTAACTGATGCATTTTGTTTATATATTCCCTTATTTTGTACATGGACTCTTTTATATGGAAGGTGTATAATGGATGAAACCTATATGATAAAGATTATGGAGGCATAAGATCATGGCTGACTTGATAAATTTTGTTACACTGTTGAATGGAAAATTTGATAATAAGGATCAATTTGAGAAAATAAGTAAGACAAATCCACAGTATCCATATGCAAAGCATATCAATACAATATGTAATTCCAGAATTGCAAATCTCCCAAATGGTTTCGAAGGCGTATTTATGATTGAAGAGAGCTATTATTCTGTACAGGGAACTACCCGCTCTTCTTCACATTTGTTTCTTTTCATGGAAGAAAGCAATTCAATAAAACTTATTTCTTATGAGATACCGGAAGGATATGATAAAAAGAATTTTACTTACAAAATGTTCAAAGGTGCCGACTATGATCAGCTAAAGTGTTCTGCAAAATTTACTCCTGCATTTTTCAGAAAATCAGGTGATACATGGGAAGGCGGAAGTGTAAGTATGTTTTCTCCCGTATTGAAATTTTCTCTGCATGAAAAGTTCACTGAAAATCAATTGGAAGTATCAGAGTCCATGGAAGTAAATGGGAAAAGAACTTTTGGTTATGATGAGCCGATTATTTACAAACGAATAAAATAGAACATTGACAGGGGATGCTCTGCTAAAAAGATTGATTTATTAAGAAGAGCAGAATTCCTAAATAAAGAGGAATACGTATGAACGTTGTTTTTTCATCTGATAAGAAAGAATATAATACTATTAAAAAAGGTACTGAAATACTGCTCGCTGAAAAGGACGGTTTCAACCAAAACATAGAATTGTTTGTTAAATTTCAGGACAGACCAGAAATATTGATCAATAAAAGAAAAAACCAGATTCATATCATCTGTCGGGAAATATCTCATTATTACCGCGCACTTAATTATGCCATACATCATATGGAAGAGGATGAATTTCAATATCAAGAGCATGTCTGTTTTGAAAGAAACGGTCTTATGCTGGATTGTTCCAGAAATGCTGTATTTACAGTTGAAAAGGTGAAATTCCTGATCAGGATACTGGCAAAACTTGGAATGAATGTACTCATGCTTTATACAGAAGATACCTATGAAGTAGAGGGGCAGCCTTATTTTGGAGCTTATCGCGGAAAATACACCAAAGACGAAATAAAAGAACTGGATGCTTACGCTTCCATGTTTGGGGTAGAGCTTGTTCCGTGTATTCAGACCCTGGCTCATCTGCACAATGCGCTGAAGTGGCCGGGAATGGATAAGATTCGTGATTCTGCGGACATTCTCCAGCCTGAAAAAGAGGAAACTTATCAGTTTATTGAAAAGCTGCTCAGCTCAGTAAAGGAGAATTTTTCTACCAACAGGGTACATCTTGGAATGGATGAGGCTGTCATGCTGGGACTTGGAAATTATCTAAAAGAAAATGGATATAAAAAAGGGTCACTGATAATCAGGGAACATTGTAACAGGGTCGTAGATATTTGCAGAAAATTAGAATTAAAGCCTATGATATGGAGTGACATGTACATTACAGCAAATTCTACAGGCGGATACTATGATCTGCCCGAAAACACGGACTGCTCCAAATGGGAAAAACCGAAAAAAGATCTAGGATTAGTATATTGGGACTATTATCATGCTGATACCAGAACCTATGAAAAAATGCTGGATATCCATGCGCAGTTTTCGGATAACGTTATTTTTGCAGGAGGATCTTGGATTTGGAACGGAATTTCCCCCAATTATTCTAAGACCTATGCGTGTACCAAAGCAGCTCTTTCTACTTGTAAAAAATACAATATAAAAGAGGTGCTCTGTACAGCATGGATGGATAATGGTGCAGAAACCCCGGTGGATGCTTTGCTTCCGGGACTTGTACTTTTTGCACACCT
Organism: Blautia sp. MSK.20.85; assembly: GCF_013317245.1. Lineage (NCBI taxonomy): Bacteria > Bacillati > Bacillota > Clostridia > Lachnospirales > Lachnospiraceae > Blautia > Blautia sp. MSK.20.85. The sequence goes on along the minus strand of NZ_JAAIUN010000038.1, from coordinate 12,711 downwards.
TGATTTTCACAGAGACTATGACGAAACAATCCTTAAGCAGGAGTTCAGGGACTGCACAGGCGGAGAATTTGATGATTTTATGGCACTTGACAATTTTGATTCCTTATTCTTAAATACGAAAGAGAATAAAGAGGCTCAAAATCCTTCAAAATATCTGTTATACCAGGATCCAATGTTAGGCATTTTTGATTATCATGTGAAAGAATCAGGTGTCAATACAAAATCTTACTACCAAAACATACAGAAATGTATGAAGGAATGTGCAAAAAAAACAGGAAAATATCAGCTTTTATTCTCATTTTATGAAAAACTGGCGGCGGTATTAGCTGATAAAGCCGATTTGGGCATGTGTATAAAATCAGCATATGACAGATCGGATAGAGCAGCGTTGAAAAATATCAGTCAGAATGTTATTCCTGGAATCATCTGCAATCTGACAGAGATGAAATCATCAAGAGAAAAAATCTGGATGAACGATGCAAAGCCATTTGGTTATGAGATTTTGGATATAAAAATTGGTGGCGTAATTACAAGACTTAAAAGTACAGGATACCGGATTGACAATTATCTGAATGGAAATGTGCTTCGTCTGGAAGAGCTGGAAGAGGAAAGACTTCCCTATTTTACCAAAGGAATGGACAAGCGGGAGAACTTATGGAATCGCATCATCAGTGGATGTGACTTAAATGACACAATCTGATAAAGGTAAATGAAAGGAATCCGGCTACGTATGGAAACCAAAACTATTCTCACAGAATGGTTTTGGTTTCCTTTTTTGCTGTTACAAATCAGTTACAACTGCAATATAGAATTTAATGTATAATTAACCTGTGAAAAGATATTTATAAAAACATGTGAGGTAATAATCATGAAGGCAAGAATTCTTGTGATAGAAGACGAAATGTCAATCAATGACCTGCTATGTATGAATCTGGAGATTGCAGGGTATGAAACAGTAGGATATCTGGATGGAAATGAAGCATATGAAGCAATTATTCAAGATCATGCGTTTCAGTGTGCACTTGTAGATATCATGCTTCCCGGAAGAGACGGCTATAGCCTGTTACCGAAACTGAAGCAGTATGAAATCCCCGTAATATTTCTTACCGCAAAGGGAGATATCGCGAGCAAGATAAAGGGATTAAAAGACGGTGCGGAAGATTATATTGTAAAACCATTTGAAATGCTGGAAGTGATGGTCCGTCTTGAAAAAGTACTGGAACGTAATGGCACTGTACAAGAACAGATTCAAATTGGTGATGTCATCATTGATACTGCTAGTCGTACTGTTACAAAAATGGGCATGGAAATCTATTTAAAGCCAATGGAATATAACTGTCTCATGGTGTTCGCCAAAAACCCGAATAAAGCACTGACCAGGAATCAGATTCTGCAGGAACTGTGGAATGAAGAGTTCTGCGGAGAAACAAGAACTGTGGATGCACATGTGGGTCGTATCAGGAAAAAGCTTGGCTGGCAGGATAAGATTAAAACAATTCCCAGAATCGGTTACAGACTTGAGGTGGATTTATGAAACTCTTAATAAAGATCTTTTCTCAGACTACATGTATCATTCTGTTGGTATCGTCAGGGATCTTTCTCTATACCACTTATTGTTGGAAAAATCAGAGTATACAGAATATCAACAGTTATGAAAGCAGTATATTCAGAACAAATATCTTACAGTTTGAAAATAAAACAAGCCTTTCCGACAATCAGAAACAGAATGCCGACAACGAAATGCGCCCCCAAATAGTTACTTATGCTTTTCGGCAGGTTTTTCATGACAGCGCGGTTTTATATCTTGATGGAAAAATGACCTATAATGGAACTGTTTATGAATTCGACGTAAAAAAGTTAAGAGAATTATGTGCAAGTAAGGCAAACATGGTGGATCATGGCAGCAACAGTGACGGTCATGGCCCTATGATCAGTCAGATAAATGGAAGGACACTTTTGTTACTTTACTATGGCAATGTAAATATGGGATATCAGATTGTTACTTATAAAGATATAACAGATGTAATAGAAAAAAGTCATCTGCTGTTTTTTCAGACTGGTGGATTTACTTTATCTTTGATCGTGGTGATGGGAATTGTCCTTTATTTGAGCCTTCGAAAAATCACAGCACCGCTTATAAGCCTAAGAGAAGCTACGCTTCTTGTTTCTGAAGGTATTTATGATTTTAAAGTACCGTCAGAGGGAAATACAGAACTTGCGCAGGTAGGTGCAACTTTTAATTTTATGACAGGTAAAATAAAAGAACAAATTGAAAGTCTTTCTAACATAAACCGGACACAAAAACAGCTTATTGGAAGTCTGGCTCATGAGCTGAAGACCCCAATGACTGCAATCATAGGCTATGCAGATACATTGCTTACTGTGCGCCTAACCCCGGAAAGGCAGGAGAAGGCTCTGATTTATATTGAAAATGAATGTCGCAGGCTTTCAAGACTTTCTATGAAAATGCTGGAATTAACCGGACTCTATGAAGCTTCGGAAGACTCATTCAATCCAGCTGAAATACAGGTGGATAATTTCCTGAAAGAAGTAAAAGAACTCATTGATTGCAGGCTTCAAGAAAAAAACATCTCTCTTGATGTATTTTGTGAACCAAAAGAATTGGTAAAGAAGTTTGATCAGGACTTAATGATAAGTGTAGTGACAAATCTAATTGATAATGCAGTCAAAGCTTCCAGGAAAGAATCTAAAATTGTGCTTGAGGCAACCCCAGACCATCTGATGGTTCAGGATTTTGGAAAGGGAATACCAAAAGAGGATCTGGAAATGGTGACGGAACCATTTTATATGGTAGACAAATCTCGTTCCAGGGCAAAAGGAAGTGTAGGGCTCGGTCTTTCATTATGTCAGAAAATTATAGAACTGCACGATTTCCATCTGAAGATTGAAAGCAATCCGGGAAAAGGAACTACCGTCTCTGTTTTCTGGTAATCACACTAACGTTTACATATCAGTTACAAATCGCGAAAGATTTGGTGTAATGCTCGATGATATACTTATAACAACCTTAGAAAGGAGATTTTACCAGAAATGAGAAAAAATATTAAAAAGTTTGCAGGAATAGTGCTTTGTATTGGAATGTTTACAGGATGCGCACAGACCCCGGATTCTTCTTTGGTAAAGCCAAAGGGGAGCAAGGCTGTAGATGCTTATACGGAAGCGGATGATGTTAGCGGTTCTAAAGGAGAAGCATCTGAAAGCAAGAACGATGACGGTTCAGAGTCAAAGACAACCATCAGGAATCTCATCGATGCTCCTCAAAATTATAAAAGCCATGTGGAAGATGACAGTGCCAAGCTCGTGGTAAATACAGATGCAAGCGTAGAAATTCCGGAAGTGGAAAAGATATCTGCTATTTCTGTCACTGCGGCAGAAGTTACCCAGGAGCTTCTAGACCGTATTACAAACGCATTCTTCTCAGAGGCAAAACTTTATACCATGGATAGTTATTATGTGAAGACAAAGGATGAAATTAAAAAAACTCTGGATGAACTAAAAGAAGACGTTGCTAACGGAAACCTGGATCCGTATAACTATGGAACAGACGATGATGGGAATTATGTCTATGATATCTATGAAGATATTGAGACATGGGAACAGGAATACGAAACTGCTCCGGAAAAGAAAACCCTGACAGAGGCAAAACCTGTTGCCGGAAATTATTTCAGTTGTATTGCACAAATGCCAGACGATTCACAATACTACTATATGATATCTTCCGATGGCTCCGATACCTTGTCAGTCAAGATCAAGAAAGCAGCAAACAAGGGCGGGGAAAAAATACCGGAGGATGCAATGTGGTGTGATTACGGATATTCTGAAGAGGAAGAAAAACCCACAGAAGAATCTATCGGGCTGTCCTTGGATGAAGCCAAAAAACTTGTAAAGGAAAAAGTTGAAAAAATGGGCATCACAGATTTACAGTTTTCTAACTGGAATTACGCGGTGTGCAAAAGTTTTGAAGGCGATAATAGTTCAGGTAATTTTGGAAATGGATATAGAATTGATTATGCACGTACCATAAATGGTGTGCCGATCACTCAGACAATTGCAGATGGTGGGGCATTGGAAGATATGGACAGCACAATGGAAACATGGTCTTATGAAAGTCTCTGTTTCTATGTCGATAAAGATGGCATAGAAAGCATGACTTATTCAAATCCCTACACAATTGGTAAAATAAAGACAGAGAATTTAAATCTTCTTTCGTTCAGCGAGGTTATGAAAATTTATGAAAAAATGATGGTGGTAACAAACGCTGATAATATGCAATATGAAAATTCCAGGGTCTATAATATTGATCGGATCGTTCTTGGCTATGCCAGAATATATGAGCCGTCTACTGACGCACACACAGGTATTTTGATCCCCGTCTGGGATTTTTTCGGCAGCATGACTTCAGAAAGTGAATATAACGGAGAAACAGAATCAAATACCAGTAAAGATCCGAATGAAAGTTTCCTTACCATTAATGCCGTGGATGGCAGTATCATAGACCGGAATCTGGGTTACTGACATGAGACAGGTATTTGGAATTGTAAGGTACAATTTCTTCGGATTTCTACGCAATCCCAAAGTTATTTTTATATTTCTGTTAGAATTTGTACTTAGTTTCCTGCTTACAGGCAGAATCATGGTTGTAATGGAGACCTACGATACACCGGTACAGGCCATTGAACCATTTATCTGGACATTTGGGGATGGGATAGCAGTACTGTCCAGTTCGCTGCTCTTGCTTCTTATGTTTTCTGACCTGCCGAAGATGACACCTATTACTCCGTACCAGCTGACCCGGACAACCAAGAGGAAATGGCTTTTAGGTCAATTCATTTATGTTATTCTTGTAACTGTTTTATATACGGTTTTGATGCTGCTGTTTACGGCCGTGCTGTGTATGAAAAAGAGTTATCCAGGTAACCTGTGGAGCGAAACTGCGGCCATGCTTGGTTATTCAGAGTTAGGAAAAAACCTGCAGGTCCCTTCTACAGTAAGGGTTATGGAAAGTATCTCACCCTATGGCTGTATGCTGCAGGTTTTCTTCCTTCTGTTTTGTTATTCGCTGACCTTAAGCTTTGTAATCCTTGTAGGAAATCTCTATAAAGGGAAGACTAAGGGGATGATTTTTGGCCTTCTTTACAGTGTCTTTGGTTTTTTATTGGACCCGAAAGTACTGGCTGTAATTTTACATAAAGAAAAATACGAAATGTATCAGGTAAATGTATTAATCTGCTGGATCAGTCCTCTGAACCAGGCAGTATACGGAAAACATAACTTAGGTTATGACCCATTGCTTCCGAAAATCTCGCATTCCTATATGTTTTTTCTGGGTATTTTAGTTCTTCTTGCAGTTTTTGCAATTAACCGGATGAAAAAATATACCTTTGAATTTCTTGGAGAAAAGACATGATCGGAAGGGGGAAAACCTATGTGGGGTGAAACAAAACGTATGTTTTTTAATAAGAATTTTCTGGCAGCATGGCTGATAGCCTGCATTTCCATCGCCATTGGGCAGACTTATCCCAGCTTAAAAAAAGCACTGACATGTGGTACTTTTATCAGTATACTGGAAGGTTCTCTAAAAAGTCAGGCAGTATCTTTTGCCATTCCGGTAGCAGCCGTATTGCCATGGAGTGATTCCATTCTGCAAGAATATAAAAGTGGATTTTTAAAGGAGATACTTCCCAGAACGACTCGCAGACAGTATATCGAAGGTAAAGTCTTTTCCATTATGGTATCTGGTTTTATGGTCTGGACGTTATCTATACTAACGGCACTTTTTATCAATTTTATTTTGTTCTATCCGCTGGAGATAAAGGGTGCTATTCAGAAAGAAGCACTTCTGGACTTACTCATGAAGGCATTTCGGACAGGACTTATCGGAAGTATCATAAGCATTTTCGGTGGAAGCTGCGGGATTTTATGGGATTCTGCTTACATGGCATATGGAATCCCTTTTGTAAGCTTTTATTTCGGAATTATCCTTCATGACCGCTATTTTAAGAATCAGATATGGTTTTATCCAGTAGAATGGATACTGGCTGATGAAAATTGGGGACCGGACAAAATAGGACTTTGGCTATTTCTACTGTTGTTTTTATTAGTAATGCTGGGAATTCTGGGAGGTGTTTTATATGGAAGATTGGAAGAAATCTGAAGGGACATTTAATCTGGCCTGTGATCCGCAAAGAGCAAGTGGAATGATGCAGAACACCTGCGTAAAAATAGAACACGTGACCAAACGTTTCGGTGAAGACATCGTGTTACAGGAAGTAAATCTTTCCTTGAAAACAGGGAACGTCTATGGGATTGTTGGAAATAACGGTTCAGGAAAGACCGTCCTTATGAAATGCATCTGTGGGTTTCTTCCTGTAACTACGGGCACTATTTTTGTATTTGGAAAAAAAATAGGCCATGATGTGGATTTTCCTGAAAGTCTTGGAGTTATTATCGAGACTCCCGGTTTTCTTACACAATATACGGGCTTTAAAAATCTGGAGATCCTGGCAGACATGAATGGCCGGATTTCGAAGGCCGATATCCGCATAGTCTTAAAAAGGGTAGGATTGGATCCGGACATGAAGAAACCCGTCGGAAAATATTCCCTTGGAATGCGTCAACGCCTTGGTATTGCACAGGCCATTATGGAAGATCCTCTGTTTTTGATTCTGGATGAGCCGTTTAATGGACTGGATAAACATGGCGTGGAAGAAATAAGAGAACTGCTGCTGGATTTAAAAGCAGCAGGAAAAACCATTTTGCTGGCAAGCCATAATGAAGAGGACATCAGAATCTTATGTGACCACGTATATGAAATGGATGGAGGAATCTTAAGAGAAAGGACTGCCTGATAATGAGAAATTTATTTGTAAAAACGGCATTAGTATTGTGTACGACAATAATATTTCTTCCAGCTACCGTTTTTGCCACAGAGCCTCAAAACACGGAAGTTACATCTGCTGAAGAAGGATTTACGGACTCAGATCCGTCCGTATCTTATGAGAATGATAACTCGTTAACCCTTGATGAAAAAGAGGATGAATCTACGAGTACCGAACCTCCGAGCACCGAACCTCCGGCAGAGGATGAAAAGACTCCTGATAAAGCTGATACCGATAAAGAAAATCCGGATCCGGATATTTTTACATCAGGAGATGACTTTGGTGATGGTTCTAAATCGAATCCTTTTCATGTTGTAATAGACAGTGATAATCCGGAAGACGGTGACGCCCCGCAGATAACAGATCCGGTTATAGACAACGGAGGGTATTCGGGCGGTGGGGGAGGAGGTAATTCAACATCAGACTCATCAAGTGAAAAAATATTACATAAACCGCAGGTATTATTAGAAGACAGCAATCTTTCGGGTGGACGATTGGAGGCTGGTTCTACAACAGAAATGTCGCTGACATTTCGAAATAAAAGCTGCAGTCAAAATGTATTTGGTTTAAAAATTTCCCTTTCTACAGAGAACAAAGGAATTGAATTTGAGAAAAACTCTTTTTATGTACAAGTCCTGGCTCCTGGTGAAGCAATTACTTTGGAACAGATGATTACTATAACAGAAAACTGTGATCCTGGCCAGGCTGTCATTACTTTTTCTCTGGATTATGAAGATTCGAAAGCAACGGCAACTACCGGTACAGAATTACTGTCTTTTCAGATCATCCAACCGGTTCGTGTTAAGCTGGAAGCTTCAGATATTCCATCTGTTTTATACACTATGGATACAGTAGAGATCCCGGTAAAAGCAATGAATCTTGGAAGAGACAAAATATACAATGCAAGTGTCAGCTTAAAGGCTGATGAATTAAGCTCAAACGATACTGCATTCTTAGGGACCATAGAGGCCGGAGATTTATCCCAAGGAAGTCTTCGCATATATGTAAAAGGAAAAACAGGAAAATGTGCAGGACAATTAATTCTTACGTATGAGGATGCAGATGGCAAATCATATGAGGAAGAAATAAAATTTGATTCTGAAATCAAAGAAACCCAGATAAAGTCTTTAAAGGTTGAAGATGACCAGGAGAAAACCAATAACTGGTGGTATTCCATAGCTGCAGTTGTTGCAGTACTGCTTATTTCCATAATCCTGATTCTGGTCAGAAAGCTTCATAAGAAAAATATCCTTCTCGAAGAAGTGAGAAAGGCGGCTTCTCATTGAAAAGAAAAAAAATAGACAGCTTTACCTTATTTGTCATACTTCTGCTGGCATTGATACTTACATTATTAGGAATGCTGCTGGCAGGCATGAAAGAAGAAAAACGGCAATTTACTGTGTTACTCCCACTTGGAGATCTGGCTTATGATGAAGATTTTTTGCAGAAAGCGAAGAAGATAAAAGGTATAAAAGAAATCTGGCCAGTCATAGAAGTCCCGGTTGTCATCAAAATTGAAGATTATACGGAAACAACGACTTTTTCAGGAATTGATATGAATGCGTTTGGAAAAAATCCAACTCAGAATGAATTGGGGAAGATGCCGTTGGTATTGCTGGGAAATGGTTCCCTACGGGATATGAAAGACTATAATAATCATGCCATTTCAAAAAAACAACAGGAAAAATTTTTAGAGATGGGTGAAAACCTGAATATTTTTTATTCCCTGGATGAAAAAGAGAAGGATACTCCCAAAGCCACGGATGATCTTACCACTTTATCCGGCAATTCCGCAAGAGAACCGCAAACCTCATATATGCCCTGTAAAGCCGCTGTAGTAATAGAAGGCAACGAAATCTACATACCCATTTCCCAGGCACAGGATCTCTGCAAAGAAATAGGAGAGCCTTCTGAAATCAGTAAAGTATATCTAAAAATAAATGGAAAAAATAACCTGGAGAACGCAAAGAAAATACTTTCAGGAATTTAACATAATATATAGCAATTCGGCGATCGCCTTCGAAATGGTCTGGCGGCGGGTGTCCGGTTCTTCAAATTTTTTTGTTGCCATAGGCAAGCAAAGTCGCATTAGTCTGGTCAACGTATCCAGTAGCTTTTCAATTTCTGCTTCCACCTGTGCCAGCTCCACTTGATAGGCGGTCAGTTTTGGATTGATTTTTTCCTCCCTGCCGTGGAGTATCTGAAAGTCTTTGAACTTCTCCTGCATGGCAGAGAAAATGAATTGCTCAAATTCTTCTCTGTGGATTTTTCCGCAGCCCGGGCAGTTCTTGCTTTTTGCTATCGACCGGCAGAAAGGATTAGTTATTATTTCTGAACGGAGTCCGCCTCTTCTTGTGTGAGCTGACCATTTTTAACTGCATCAGAAATGGCTTTGTCTAATTCCTCAACTGTGGAATAATCCCCAATGTGTACTGTTTTTCCGTTATCTTTTGTTACATCAACACTATAAGAGGAAACTACATCTTCAGTAGGTGGAATCATGGAGTAGGTATCGCCGTCACCGTCATCTTTGGAATACAATACTCCCTTTTTGATACTTTCCAGAGTTTCTTTATAGCTGTCCATCATAGCATCTACACTTTCCTGTGTAAATTCATGGAATACGCCCAGCCCATCATACCAACCATCTCCGGTTCCAATCAAAGATTCCATTTCCTTTTTCTGTTCGTTCATCCACGCCTCATATTCATCAGCTGTCCACCACTGCACATCCGGTACCGTGTTGTTTTTCTCATAATCTGCCTCAGCGACCCAATTTTTACCGTCAACACTGATCTGTCCACCGTCTGTATCCTGATAGAGAATATCTGTACCGGATATGTTTCCTGTTTCGGATGTTGAAACCTTTGGTGTATCCGAAGCCAATGCACTTGCATAGCTTGCATAAGTAACTCCTGCAATGCTTAAACAGATTGCTCCACACAGTCCTATTGACCAAATTTTTTTGTTCTTCATCGATAAAACCTCGCTTTCTAAAAATTATAGCTACCCTCTTGAGGACAGCTATAATATAACAAAGCAACTTGGATATAATTTGCAAGGATTATGGATTTTAGATGGAGTTGTCTATCGGCTGCCTGCAAGGCAATTCAAACCAAAACAGTACACCATTGCTTGTATTTGAGATGCCGTACTTTGCTTGGTGTATTTCCATGATTTTATGAACAATATAAAGTCCTAATCCAGTTCCACCTGTATTGCGGTTACGAGATATATCTGCCCGATAGAAGGCTTCAAACAAATGTGGAATAGCATCGTCAGGCACACGGACACCTGTGTTTTCAATTTCACCACGAATTGTGCCATGTGTTTCGGACAAAGATATACGAATCAATTCACCACTTGGAGAATAACGAATTGCATTTACCAATATATTTTGAATTGCCCGTTCCATCTGTGATTGTTCCACTTCACAATAAAGGCGGGTAGGAATATTTGCTTCAAAGCACTGTTCCTTTTCTTCCAACAAATCTGTTACAGTGGCAATCTGTACCCGAAATATTTCCGCAAAATCAATGGTTTTATATTCGGATTTTTGAGTTCCCTCTGCTTTAGAAACATACAGCAGCTCTTTTACCAACTTTTCCATCCTATCAACAACGGCCAGGGAACGCTCCATGTACTCTATATGGTTTTCATAACCGCAGACTCCGTTCAGCATTCCCGCCAAATGTCCTTTCAAGATGGTTAGTGGTGTTTTCAGTTCATGGGATGCTGCCGAGAAAAAGTCTACCCGCTGTCTTTCTAACTCCTGTTCCTTTTCAATATCTGTTTTGAGCTGTTGGTTGGCAGTTTGAAGATCGTTCAATGCAGTGGATAGCGAAGCAGATAATGAATTTAGATTTTGCGCCAAACACCCTAATTCATCTTCTCGTCCTGTACCACATTGACCGGAAAAATCCAATTCTGCCATTTGCTTTGAAATCTTGCTCAGTTGCACAATAGGTCGAGTGATGTACCTTGTATAGAGCCATGCACAAAGGAGCGAAAGCAGAAAGATCATTAAGATAACATACGGAAGAATAGACAGCAATACCTTTGTTGCCTGCTGTACAACGAACAAATCCGTTTGAACTGCCAACGCATAAGCAGTGCCGTTTTTTAACGTGAACGGGTAAAAATTTGTCGTGGTTTCCCCAGACGGTTGCATATCTATGAACGATTCATCTTCATCGAATGTAACTGTGCAATCTGCCGAAGTAGTAGAGGTTTCCATTGATGCCTCGGCGGGATATATCATACAACCGTTACTATCCTCAATCCAAAAAGCGGCATTTGTTTCCTTTGAAAAAATAGATATATCATTTTCACAATCAGATATATTGTCAAAAGCTGTCATTTGCTCAACAAGGTGCATAGCGGCTTTCTCTGTGGACGCATTTATCAAATTGGAGTATGTCGCAGGTAACAGCTTTGAAATGAAAAAATATGTTCCGCCGCAAACCGCACCCAGTAGAAAAAATGTAATTATAAAAATCTTAACGGATAAACGTTGCTTAATGTACTTTGTCAATTCTGTATCCTACTCCTCTGATTGTTTTTATATAGTCAGCATTTAATTTTTTGCGAATGTTCTTTATGTGACTGTCAACGATCCGATCTTCGACATCCAAATCGTCCGCCCACAATCGGTCAAGCAGCATTTGCCGAGTAAAGACCTTTCCCTGATTTTCAAGCATAAGCCTAAGAAGCGCAAACTCTTTACTGGTTAAAACAACCTCGTTTCCGCCTTGATATACATGGAATCCGTCAACGTCCATACTCAGCTCTTTATAAGTAAGCAGGGATTGATTTTGATTTTCCACAGTCCTACGGCGAAGAATAGCCGCAATCTTGCACAGTAGGATTTTGGGCGAAAAGGGCTTTGGAATGTAATCGTCAATCTGCTGTTCAAAACCCCGCAACTGGTTTTCTTCATCCGAAAGCGCAGTAAGCATAATAATAGGGACTTGTGACCGCTTACGAATGACCTCACATACACCATAACCGTCGATTTTAGGGAGCATGATGTCTAACAGCACAAGGTCGATGGTATCCCCAAACATTGTAATGCCCGCCACACCGTCAGAAGCAACAGCGACTTCATATCCCGCATCAATCAGATGGTTCTTTAATATATCCTGAATGTCAATATCGTCCTCAACAATTAAAATCTTCTGCATTGTTCCACCTCCAATTTTTCAAATATAGCAGAGAAATATGTATCTATTATGGAGTCTCAAATTTTATCCGCATTTATTTTACCGCCATTCTTTCAATCTATCAATGTTGTCATCGAGTATGTAGATAAAATACTACTAAAACATAAAACTGCGTATCGTCCTCATAATCAAACCTGAAATGCAGAATAATATATGGGTGATATGAGAATGAACCAAGATGAAAGAAGGTTTGACTTCCACTCATTAGCATATATTTTGAAAACCAGGGGTTACAATCCAAGCCTGAATACCTTTTACCAAATCGTCACCTTGCTGGACATTTCCGTAGACCAGTTCTTTTATCCTAACAGGCAGAACAGCGAAAGTAACTGCTGCCAGCACATTGATGTCCTTTTAAACTCTAATGAAAAAGAATTTGTCGTGATAGAAGCCACAGCCGAGGGCATTAAGAAAGCCAGAGAAACGGAGGTTCCAGGAAAATCTACATACCCATTTCCCAGGCACAGGATCTCTGTAGAAAAATAGGAGAGCCTTCTGAAATCAGTAAAGTATATCTAAAAATAAATGGAAAAAATAACCTGGAGAACGCAAAGAAAATACTTTCAGGAATTTAACATAATATATAGCAA
>NZ_JAAIUN010000134.1:0-309 GCF_013317245.1 Blautia sp. MSK.20.85 | reverse complement strand
AAATAAGGAAACTAAAACCAACGGTTATGATTGGGAGCTTCTATGTGAGGCTCCCTTTTTCATACAAAAATATCACAGAAAGGAACAGAAAACTATGATGAAAGCAATGGAAAAAAGACAGGAAGCACGAAAAAACCAGGAGAAAACTTTAAAGAGAATGATGGCTTATCAGAAGAAATCCGAGCAGATGGTCAACAGAAAAAGAATGAACCATCACATGATCAGAAAGGGGTAAAAGCGTATGATGAACAGAAAAGAATTTTATGAATATGTCAAAGACAATGTAAAGGAGTATCTGCCAGAGTCTTA
>NZ_JAAIUN010000037.1:0-30506 GCF_013317245.1 Blautia sp. MSK.20.85 | reverse complement strand
ACCTGCAAACATAAATTAGCTGAAACAGTATTCAATTCTATTAGCTACAGCTAATAGTCAAACAGCAATGTCTGTTTGGAACTTTACTATCTATAAAAGTTCCAGGCAGGCATTTTTTATTTCCTGAATCCTGGAGGAAAGGAGTCAAGATGACTGAGCCAAACAGACAATCAGGAGAAAGCGAAGAAAGAATCATAGAAATTGAGATTGAGCGTCTTCGTCCGTTCAAAGAGCACCCGTTTCAGGTAAAAGATGATAAGGAAATGTTTCTTTTGCAGGAAAGCATTGAGAAGTATGGAATTTTAAATCCGTTAATCGTCAGACCAGTACCGGATGGATACTATGAGATCATATCCGGTCACAGAAGAAAACATGCTGCGGAGAAACTAGGATACCGTAAAGTACCGGTGATCATCCGAGTATTAAGTGAAGATGATTCCATTTTAAGTATGGTAGATTCCAATCTTCACAGAGAACGGATCAGTTACAGTGAAAAAGCTTTTGCTTACAAACTGAAGAATGATGTATTGAAAAGAAAAAGTGGTCGAAAAAAGAGCCAAGTTGACCACAAAACACCAAGAAAACGATCGATAGAGATTATCAGCGAGGATTGTGGTGATAGCCCAAAACAAGTGCAGCGTTATATCTCATTGACAAAACTGATACCGGAAATGTTGCAGAAACTGGATGATGAGATCATTTCTTTTTGCCCGGCTGTAGAGATAGCTGCATTAAATGAAACAGAACAAAAGGAACTGCTTGTAGCAATGGAGTATGCACAGGCAATCCCATCACTCTCACAGGCCCAGAGAATCCGGCAACTGAGTAAAGAAAAGCAGTTGTCACTGGAAAAGATGGAAGAAATCATGTGTGAAGTGAAAAAGGGTGAGATCACAAGAGTGGCATTTACAAACGAGCAGTTACACAAGTATTTTCCAAATTCCTATACACCGGCAATGATGAAACGGGAAATACTGGCACTGCTGAAATTATGGAAAAAAGAATCATGGGAAAGTTAAAGGAGGAAGAAATCATGTGTAAAGTTATATCCGTAGTAAACCAGAAAGGCGGCGTTGGAAAGACCACCACAACCGTAAATGTAGGCATTGGACTGGCAAGAGAAGGTAAGAAAGTGTTGCTGATCGACGCGGATCCACAGGGAAGTTTAACTGCAAGTCTTGGATATGAGGAACCGGATGATCTCCGTATCACACTGGCAACGATCATGATGGATGTCATCAACGAAGAAGAAATCTCCCTGGAAGATGGAATCTTACATCATCAGGAAAATGTGGATCTTCTCCCGGCAAATATTGAGCTTTCCGCATTGGAAGTAACGATGGGAAATGTTATGAGCAGGGAAATGATCATGAAAGAATATATCGATGCGATAAGATGCCGATACGATTATATCCTGATCGACTGTATGCCGAGCCTTGGTATGATGACAATCAATGCACTGGTCTCTTCTGATTCTGTTCTGATACCTGTGCAGGCCGCATATCTGCCTGTTAAAGGACTTCAGCAGCTGATCAAGACCATTCTTACAGTAAAGAAAAGACTGAACCGAAAACTGGCGATTGAGGGCATTCTCCTGACTATGGTAGATTTCAGAACCAATTATGCAAGGGACATTGCATCAAGAGTACACACAACCTACGGAAGCCAGATTGAGATATTTGAAAATGTGATCCCGATGTCTGTAAAAGCTGCTGAGACCAGTGCAGAGGGAAAAAGTATCTACATGCACTGTCCGAAAGGAAAGGTTGCCGAAGCATATATGAACTTAACACAGGAGGTTTTGAAGAATGAAAAATAGAAGTGGCGAAAAGATCAAACTGGCAAGTATTGATGAACTGCTTGGTGTGGTAAATGAAGAATCTGCAATGGAGATAGAGATCAGTAAGATCCATCCGTTTAAAAATCATCCGTTCAAGGTGCTGGATGATGAAAAGATGCAGGATCTGGTTGAAAGTGTAAAGATTAATGGAGTACTGACACCGGTACTGCTTCGCATGGATGAAAATGAAGAATATGAAATGGTATCCGGTCACAGAAGAATGCATGCAGCACAGCTTGCAGGACTGACGACAATTCCGGCAATCGTAAGAGAATTATCAGATGATGATGCCATTGTGGCTATGGTGGACGCTAACATTCAGCGAGAGGAATTATTGCCGAGTGAGAAAGCCTTTGCTTATAAGATGAAACTTGAGGCAATGAAAAGAAAAGCTGGTAGACCCAGTAAAGGAAATACGGGACAAATTGTCCCGAATTTAACCACAGATATAATTGGTGAAACGGAGGGAATAAGTGGTCGTCAGGTAAAAAGATTTATCCGCCTGACAGAGTTAATTCCGGAACTGCTTGATCTGGTAGATAACAAAAAGCTTCAGTTCACGGTTGCTGTTGATATCTCCTATATCGATAAGGAAGTACAGGAATGGATTTACGAATATATCAGCGACACTGGATTTATCAAGCCAAAACAGATTGCATCACTCAGAAATCAACTGAATGATGGGCCAATCAATCAGATTCAGATGTTATCAATTTTCAATAACTGTGTGATGGCAAAGAAAGTATCCCGGTCTCTCACATTCTCGGAAAAGAAACTGACAAAGTACTTTCCGGATGATTACACAGCCAAAGATATGGAACAGGTGATTGAATCATTATTAGAAAAATGGATGCAGGAACAGTCCTGTTAAAGATAGAAAAAGCTAAGAAAACAAAGTCAAAGAAGTTTAAAAAGAGGACTTCTTAGCAGAAAATGAAAGGAGGAAATTATGGAGAAAAAAATGATATTTAATTATTTTTACGGTACTGAAGCTGATCAGTTCAGCTTCTACCGCATACCAAAAGCATTATTTACAGACAGTTACTTTAAAGATTTATCAAGCGATGCTAAAATTTTATATGGACTGATGTTGGATCGAATGTCTCTTTCCATCAAGAATCAGTGGTTTGACGACAAAAATAGAGCATATATCTACTTTTCCATCGAAGATATCATGGAATTACTGAACTGTGGCAGAAATAAAGCCATCAAATCCATGAGAGAACTGGATGACGAAACAGGGATTGGCCTGATTGAGAAACGCAGACAGGGATTTGGAAAGGTGAACGTCATCTACGTGAAAACCTTTATGCCTGAGAAAACAGATGAGAAAAAATTTGAAGAGGAATTAAAGAAGTTTAAAAAACAAACTTCTGTGGAAAATGAGGAACCCGCAGAAGTTTACAATCCAAACTTCATGAAGTCCCAAAATCAAACTTCTAGAAGTCCCGAAAACAAACTTCAAGAAGTTTACATTTCAAACCCTAATAATACTAATCTTAGTTATACTGAAATGAATGATAATAAATCTAATCCTATCATATCTGTGGATGAGAAAAGATTTGATAGCGATAACCGCTCTGAGGATTATCAGGCTTATGAAAACCTTGTCAAAGAGACCATTGATTATGAATCACTGGAAGTAACCCATCATGACGATATGCGACAGGTAGATGAAATCGTGAACCTGATCGTAGAAACTGTGATGTGTAAAAATGACAAGATATTGATTGCCAGCAACTGGTATCCGGCATCACTGGTGAAGAAAAAATTTCTGATGCTGACCTATTCACATATCGAGTATGTCTTACACTGTATGCGTGGTAACACCACCAAAGTGAAGAACATCAAGAAATATTTATTAGCATCCCTGTTTAATGCACCGTCTACGATGAACGGGTATTATCAGGCAGAGGTGAACCATGATATGCCAGGACTGGTAAGATAGGAGGTGCACATGTTTATTTTAAAACTTGCTGGGAAAATATTATTACTGCCGGTATGGCTGATCCTTTTTGTGATCGGACTGGCAGTAAAGATGACAGTACAGACTTATGCGGTTGTCAGAGGGATCCTTGGGTTTATATTCACTTTGTTGATTATAGCGACTGCATACTGTTACCATGACTGGGTACAGGTTGCATTTCTGTTTTCGCTGAGTGTAATTCTGTATCTGATCCTTTTTGCAGGAGTGTTCGTAGATACTGTACTGGACATGACAAGAGAACGCATTATTGATTTTATTATATCGTGAGGAGGATATGAAAATGAGCGAAAACAATGATTATATTCAGTTACCACCACTTAAAAAAGACACACCGTCCGATGTGGTAGCATTTATGTGGGAGTACATAAAAGTACCGGAGGATTCAAGAGAAAAAGTTAAGAATCTGCTTAAAGATGCAAATGAAAATGGCGTAAAATTAAGTCATCAGGCACCAACACTGTATGATGTTGTCCCAAAAGAAGAAATTACTGAATTTGAAGAGCTTATGCGCAAAACCATAGCTGACATTGTATCAGAAGCCAGTAGCATTGCCTGTTGGGTGTATGTGCAGAAATATGTGAAACAGAAAACTCTTGACGAAATGCTACAAGAATTGCCAGGAGCAGGCCAGTTTATCATTGTCATGGATACCTGGTTCGAAAGACTGATGGCGGAATAATGGATGCTATGATAGAATAAAGAAAACGATTTGAAGTGCAAATCGGAATTGACCGAGCTCTTAGAGCGAGGGATGCTTCTTGTCCGAAGGGCAAGAAGATGGAGGTTAGAAAGAGTTTAACAACTCGGAATTTGTGTGTGGAGGTGATGGTTGTGAAGAAAAAAGTAACAATAGCGTTTGTCATCACTGGCATTCTTGCTATAAGTACAATGATTATATTTTCAACATATAAGTCTTCGGAAGCCTATCGAAAAGCAAAAGCAAAGACACAGTGGGAGTGTTCTGTGGTCTGTGCGGAAAAGTCAACGCCTGATTCCTATGTAATTACATATTCTGACGCAAAAATTTTGTCTAATACAGGCGTGTTGACAGTTCAGAACAGAAACGATTTTGACATTACTGTACATCTGCTCTGTGAAGGAAAACAGGAACTTGTATCTGACAGTATTCCTGCTGGCGGTTGCTATTCTTTTCAGAATGTTACAGATAAAGAATACACGGTAGGTATTCATGCTGAGGTTGATGAAAATACGGATATAAAAGCATTTGTATATGATGGAAAAGACACTGAACCATATACAAGATAAATGGTTTCTAATTGCAAGATAAATTCAAGTTTACAGAACTGAATCAAAAGAGCTCGAAGGAGCTCTTTTTCCTTTTTTATAATAGTATCTGGGACTGTTGTTCCGTTGATAAGATTTTCAAGTTGTTGTGCGACTTCGGCTTGTTTGTTTGGATACAGACGACTATAAGTATTTAAGGTTTGAAAGAATTGTAGAGCAGATGAAACAGGCACAGGGGATCACGGAACAGTTAAAGGCAGAAAATCAGATGGAATGGGTAGCGAGAATGAACAATATGTAATCGTGTGCAAGGGAGATTGTGGATACAGAGATGGTTTATCAATAATGGAAATAAAATGAAGGAGAAAAGGCGGCAGTTTAGAAAGGCTGTTGCCTTTTAGGAATTGTTGTTTATTTGTTGTTTTTTATAAGATATACTATAAAGAAAAGATAGCATTATAGCCAGAGGTGGAATTTATGAACTATAAAATTTTAATGGTTGATGATGATAGAGAATTGCTAAAAATGTTGAATCAATACTTTACATTGAAGAATTATACAGTGATTATTGCAGAAAATGGCATAGAAGCAATGGAAAAGATAAGTGTAAATCCCGATATTATTTTATTGGATGTAAATATGCCGGGAATGGACGGAATTGAAGTGTGCAGAAGAATCAGAGATATGGTTTCCTGTCCGATTATTTTTTTGACTGCAAAAGTAGAAGAACAGGATCGAGTAATGGGATTGTTGTCTGGTGGCGATGATTATGTTTTAAAACCATTCAGTTTGAAAGAATTAGATGCCAGAATTATTGCCCATTTGAAACGTGAGGAACGTTTACATAGAAAAACAGAACAACGGTTTTATGGGGAATTAGTAATTGACTATGCCAGTAAATGCGTACATATTAAAGGAAATGCTTTAGGGCTTACTAAATTAGAATATGAGATTATAGAACTTTTATCCATGAACCCTGAAATGGTGTTTGATAAGGAACGTATTTATGAAAAGATTAGTGGATACGATGCAGAAGGAGATAGCCGAGTGGTGACAGAGTTAATTCGTAGAATTCGTAAAAAAATCAATCAATATACGGAGCATGAATATATTGAAACGATATGGGGGATGGGATATAAATGGACAAAATAAGAAATCTTTCGTTGAGAAAAACTATAGTTTTGTATATGATTGTTAGTTTGATAGTTAGTTTTTATCTTTCAGCATTGATTATGCGAATGGCAGCCACTATACAAGATGACATTTGGTGGAAATATGTAGATCAAGAAAAGTATTTTGAAATGGCAGAAGGTGAAGGTAGAAAGTATTTGACAGATGTTCCGAGACCGAATTCTTATGAAATGAAAAAATTTGATTATCATGTATCAGAGATATGCGATTTCCTTCAGACGTTTACAGTACTTATCGTGTCTGTGGTAGGCAATATCATAGCAGTGTTTCTTTTTTATAAGCATAAATTGAAAAATCCCATTGAAGAATTAGAACTGGCATCACAACAAGTTGGTCGAAATAATTTGGATTTTCATATTACCTATGAAAATAAAGATGAAATGGGAAGATTGTGCAGAGAATTTGAACGGATGAAGGAGCAGCTTGCAGAAAATAACCATCAATTATGGAAAATGATTGAGGAAGAAAAGGCTTTGCGAACAGCGATTGCACATGATATACGTTCTCCACTATCTGTGCTGGAGGGGTATCAGGAAATGCTTTCAGAATATCTCCCTAAGAAAGAGATAAATATGGAGCAAGCCCTAGATATGGTAAATGAAAGCAAAAAACAGATTGAACGTATGGATATATTTGTGGAAACAATGCGAAAGATGAGCAGTTTAGATGCAAGGGAGTTGGTGGCAGAAAAAATTACAAGTAAGCAGTTAGAAACAGACATACGTGCAGAGATGAATGTGTTTGAGAAAAAATTTGGAAAGCAATACGATTTAGAATGTTCGGAAACAGCAGAAAAATTTTCGGGAGATAAGGAAGTGATTTTAGAGGTTATAGAAAATCTTTTGTCAAATGCCTTTCGTTATGCCAAAACAAAAGTGGAAATGGAAGTTCTCCTTACTTATTCTGAATTACAAATCAGAGTAAAGGATGATGGAGTGGGATTTATAGTAGACAAACAAAAGGCAACAGAGCTTTTTTATCAGCAAAATGTGAAAGATAGTTTGAAACATTCAGGAATGGGTATGTATATCAGCAGATTGTATTGTGAAAAGCATGGCGGACAGTTACTTATAGAAAACGAAAAACAGAGTGGAGCTGTAATAACAGCAGTATTTCATCGGATTGCATAAGCAGTCCGATTTTTTTATACTGTTGTCTTTTTGTTGTGATTTATATTTTATGATGTCTATAACAAGGAAAGGAGACAAACGTATGATTGCTATTTTTAAAAGAGAGATTAAGAATTATCTAAAGCGACCGTTATTTTGGGTAGGTATTCTGCTTGTGATTTATGGTGTGTTTAATACGACAAGTCCATATTTAATGACACACTATTTAGGGCAAGGAGAGAAAATTGTCAATGATTATCCTGATACAGTTCGCTTAGGAGATGTTTATGAAGGATATATTCCTGCGAATCCTGAAAAACATCGAGAAATATGGAGTGGACAGATAAAACAAGCACTAATTGATGAATTAGAAATGTCTGATTTAGAGGCACAATCCGTAATGAGCGAACTTGTTGATATGGAGTTAGAAGAAGCATTCGTATATCTGGAGGAAAAATATGATTGGTATAGTGCAAGATATATGTACGAAGATAGTGCCTATTACAAAGGAACATCAGAAGAAATCAACGCATATCTGAACGAAAAAATGAAAAATAAGACGTTTTCTTTTTATTACTCAAGAAAATTTGCTGATTTTGCAGGGTTGTTTATGTGTTTTTTTGCAACAATTATGTTAGCGGTTCTGTTTTTACAGGATACGAAAAAGCATACTTATGAATTGCTTCACACGAAACCGATCACTGCCGGAAAGTATGTATTGGGAAAAGTAAGCGCAGGATTTGCAATTTGTTTGATTGCTCTGACTATTATAAATCTATTATTTTGGGCATTGTGTGTTATTTATACAAAAGACAGTGGGTTTGAAGTGCGGTTCTGGGATTTTATAGTTTCTACTGTACTTTATATACTTCCCAATATGCTGATGATTGTAAGTGTATATACATTGATTTCACTCCTATTTAAAAATCCACTTCCGGGAGTGCCGCTTCTGATTCTTTACATGGTATATTCCAATATGGGCGGAAGAAATGCGGAAGGAGTTTATGGATATTGGGGAAGACCTTTTGCGATTATGGTTCGATTCCCTGATCAGCTTTTCGATACGACACCGCCACCAATGGCATTTTTAAATCAGAGTCTACTTATTTTAGCATCTGTAGTGATTATTCTGATTTCAATACAGATTTGGAAGAGGAGGCGGATGTAAATGAAGAAGGAAATGAAGATTGTTCTGCCGTTTTATAAGATTGCTTATGCAGTATCTTTTGTTGTGATTTTAAGCTTGATACGTGGGGTTGTATTCACAAATGAAATAGGACTTTCCATTGAGGCACCTTTTGCTATATTGACTGCTGTTTTTTGTGCGGACACTTATGTGCAGGAAATTACAAGCAAGAGATCAGAAATCCATAGGCTGTATCCAATAAGAAAGAGAATTTGCTCCATCATGCAGCGAATAATGATACAGGAAGTTTTTTTATTACTGCTTGCTGTTTTAGGTTACGGATTGTTTTTTGTGTTTCAAAAACCGGTCACACATCCGGCAACAGAAAGTGAAATACTTCAGTTTATTGCCTATTTTTTAGCGATTGTAGTAACCATTTTCTTTTGGGGAATATTGGTCAATACATTGTCTATGCTTTTTCGCAATATGTGGATGGGGATTGGAAGCTGTCTTCTGATATGGGTAGCAACAAATTCCACGGGAGGAGATAAACTTTTTGGGGCATGGAATCTGTTTTCCTATGCTTTCAGAGATATAGAAAATACTGCTGATGTTACATGGCTGCAAGGGAAAGCTTTGTGTATTGGTATTGGATTGATTTTATTGGTAGTATTGCCGAAAATAGTTAGAAAGAGAGGGTAAGTTTATGAGTATTCATATTGAGGATTTAACAGTAAGATTTAAAAATGGTGTGACAGCAATCAATCATGCGAATTTAAATATACCGAATGGAATTTTTGGATTATTGGGAGAAAATGGAGCAGGAAAGACAACTTTGATGAGGGTTTTAACTACTGTACTTAAACCTACAAGTGGAACGGTCACATTGGACAGGATTTTATATAGTGAAGGAAACTATGAAAAAATCCAGAGAAAAATAGGGTATCTGCCACAGGAAATTGATCTTTACCCGAATTTGACAGTTCAGGAGTGTTTAGAGTATATGGGGGATTTGGCAGGTGTTCCAAAAGCGGAGTGCAAGAAACGAATAGAATATTATTTGAAAAAGACCAGTCTTGCAGAACACCGGAAAAAGAAAATGAAACAGTTGTCAGGCGGGATGAAACGACGGGTAGGATTAGTGCAGGCGCTTTTAAATGAACCGGAATTTTTGATTGTGGATGAGCCGACTACCGGTTTAGATCCAGAGGAACGTATTCGCATCCGCAATTTGTTAGTAGATTTTTCTGAAAACAGAACGGTTTTGTTTTCAACTCATGTGGTGGAAGATTTGGCTGCTACCTGTAACCAACTTGCAATTATGCACAAAGGTAGTTTCTTATATGCGGGTTCTATGAAGAATTTGACAGAAGAAGCACAGGGGAAAATCTGGATTTGCAAAGTACCTGATGAGAGAAAAGCAAGAGAAGTGGAACAGAAGTATCGTATTACATCAAAACAGTATGTTGAGGGGGGATTGCAGTTAAGAGTGATTTCTGAAATACAGCCAGAATTGGATTGTATGTCAATTCCTGCAACGTTGGAAGATGCTTATATTTATGTGACGAATCAATACGAGTAGATAAAGCACCATCTGATGCTTTACTACCAGTTGCACGTTGTTCGCTTTGAATATTTGTGGAGAAAAAGTATGTATTATTTTGGCTTTCTATAAAACCTATAAACCAGCCATTTATATCCTGCCCGTTCACTCGTCCGGTTCCGGTTTTTCCATAAATTCTCCATTTTCAGAGGCGGTAAGATGGATGGAATTTTTGACGGCATGAATATTAGCAGGAGTAAAGTTGAAGTTGTTTCGATATAAATTTTTCAAAAGTTCAACTTGTTCTACTGGTGAAATCTTTAAGGATGACTGCATCCAGTAGGAAGAGAAATCTCCGGATATATTTTCATTGCCATATCCTATTTGCTGAAGGTATGAATTTATAGTGGAAGCTCCGAGCTGCTTGTCGATTGATTCAAAATACCAGTTTGTATATATATTTTAAAAGGTATATGATTAAGAAAAACGGCAGGAGGTATCTGAATGAAAGCACATAAATATTGGTCTATCAGTGCACTGATTACAATGCTTGGAACTTTTTATACAGGTTATAAGGGATCAAAAGAAGGCCATAAGTACTTTGCAGCAAGTACTTTGCTTTGCATGATTATGGCTATTTATACAGGACACAAGATGATTTCTGGTAAAAGTAGGAAGAAAAAAGAAGTTTCAGTAGAGAGTGTTGAAGATTAAAAAACAAAATATTTTAATAAATAACGCCGGTGCGGGATTTTTGATATCCAGTACTGGCGTTATTTATTCTACAGGGGCTTGGGGGTGTAGCCACCAAATATACTATTCGTTTTCTGCTTCAGCAAGTTTGTTAAGAATCCACTTCCGATTGATAACAATATCCTCATCATCTCGGAGATCTTTGAAATCAGTGCAGTGTGAAGAAGCAAATTCATACATATCGTCAATGTCAACTGCACCAGTGGTCTCACCCTTATTAATGATTACAAGAATATTTGTTCCGTCATCGTCGACAGCAAAGCGCAGTTCATCAAATTCTTCATCAGGATTATTTTCGAGAAGAGAATCTGTCGCAAGTAATTTAACAAGTTCCATTATCCTGTCATCTTTACCTGCATCAAAAATCTGTATCTTTTCAACGAGCTGATTTGGTGACGTTACGATTCGGGATAAATATTTTTCAGTACGAAAATCAAACAAAGCATTTTCACCATAAAACATTTCATATGTCTTTTCTACTTCTGATTCAGAAACCAGATAAATCATGATAAGATCTTCCATCTGGTGATAGAGTGTAGGATAGTTTAAACGAAAGGTCTCTCCACAGCTCGGGCAAGTATAAAGGAAAATAGATTTATTAAGTACCTTCTCTTTCATTTCAGGATCCAGTGCAGTATTAATACTGTCCCAGAGCTCAAAATCCCCCTCATGATGGCAGGAAGGACAAGTTACTTTTTCAATATGATGTCTTGACATAAATGTTCCTCCTTTCAGTGAGATAAATCTATAGTTTTCTTATTGTAGAATGCGCTTATCCTTTATTATTTTGCCAGGAAATTACTCTGAATCTCCATCGGCATATGATAAGCCTGGCCTCGTTTTGTCAGGCTGTATAGTTTAAAGCTCATGAGTTCCGGAGTTGCATTCAGAGAACTGCAGAGTCCGAAGTAATCCAGGTCTTCGTTCTGAACCATATCTTCGATCTCCTCATCATCAATCAGAAGATCGGCAGCAAACAGATTGGCCTGGTATTCTGTATTATCCGTCATATTGTAGAGTGTATCATCTTGCATCGGAGCCATTTTCAGCTGGGAACGATGCAGGATGATATGCCCTAATTCATGGGCGGCAACGATCATCTTTTCTTCTTCTGAAAGGAAACTGCTGATCATGACATAGATCGTCTTGCAGCTCATAAAACAATATCCTTTCAGTGTCTTATATCTGGAAGTTTCCCCGACAACAATGTTCATCTGATCCATGATCTCAAAGGGATCCCTGGTGCCATATTTCTTGATTAATTTCTTTGTTTCTGTATATATGTAAGTGTTTCTCAAATAAATCACCTCAAAAGTAAAAAATAAAAAGGGCAGAAATATCCTTGTAACTATAAGGTAACAGATTAGGTGTACAATAATCCCGCCTTCTATTATTTTTCCTCTTGGTTTTTCAGATATTTTTTCGGTGTAAATTTCTTTGCACGTCTTTTGGAATCCAGATAAAGGCTCTGGATCTCATCCATAAAAGCTATTTTATCTTCGTCTGTCAGTGATCCACCAGCAAACATAGCTGCAGCCTGTTCCAGGATCTGCTGAGCCTGTTTGGCACCACGGTTACCAAACTGTTCGGATGCTTCTGTGATAAAAGCTTCATCCTCACTCATGAGATAAGAAACGTCACACTGTAATGCATCTGCCAGTTTCTGATACAGAACATTTTGTTTTGGAAAACGTCCTTCTACTTCCCAGGATCGAATGGTCCTATATGAAACACCAACCATACTGGCCAGTTCCTGCTGACTCATCTTTTTTTCTTTTCTTAATGATCTTACTTTTTCACCGAATGTCATAAACATACCTCTTTCTAAGCCTTGTCTTATAAGTTTCATTAGCCGCCTCAAGGCAAAACGGGAAATGTGTCTCCTGAAAATTAAAAATTAATCTTGACAAAGGGAAATATCTCTCCTATAATGTGAATCACAGATAAGGGAAACATCTTTCCTATAAGATACACAATATTTCCTCTTTTGTCAATGGATATGTGAAATGAATTTCCTGTAATTCAATGAAAACAGGAAGGATAGACAATCATTGATAGTCAAAATGGGATACATGTTACAAAAAGAGGAAAGACGTATGGGAGGTGGCAATGTGAGTCAGGATCAGACTTCTATTATCTGTATTGATCTGAAGTCCTTTTATGCTTCTGTAGAATGCGTAGAACGTGGGCTGAATCCATTTAAAATAAACCTGGTGGTTGCAGATCCGACCAGATCAAAGTCAACAATCTGCCTGGCAATCACTCCGGCTATGAAGTCTCTTGGCATCAAGAACCGGTGCCGAATCCATGAGATACCGGATTGTGTGAAGTACATTACAGCCATGCCGAGGATGCAGTTGTACATGGATTATTCCGCAAAGATCTATGGAATCTATCTACGGTATGTCTCAAAAGAAGATATCCATGTGTACAGTGTTGATGAGTGTTTTATTGATGTGACAAACTATCTGCAGCTTTATCATCTCACTGCAAAAGAAATGGCGATAAAGCTTATGCAGGCAGTCATGGAGGAAACTGGCATCACTGCAACTGCAGGTGTGGGAACCAATCTGTATCTTGCTAAGATCGCAATGGATATCGTAGCAAAGCATGTGGATGACCATATTGGAATCCTGGATGAATTCTCTTACAGAGAGCAGCTATGGGATCATAAACCATTAAGTGACTTCTGGAGGATTGGATCCCGGACTGAAAAGAAACTGGCTGGTTACGGGATCCATACGATGGGCGATATCGCAATGGCTTCTTTAAGATCCGAAGACTGGCTGTATAAGATGTTTGGGATTGATGCAGAGCTGTTGATCGATCATGCATGGGGATATGAAACGTGCCGGATGAGTGACATCAAGAACTATCATTCGGAGGAACACAGCCTTTCAAATGGTCAGGTGCTGATGCGAAATTATTCTTTTGACGAAGCACTTGTGATCGTAAGGGAAATGACAGATAATCTGGTCCTGGATCTGTTTGAAAAAGGACTGGTAACAAGCTCTCTCACCTTATGGATCGCCTATGACCACAGGTATGAGCATGAGGCATCCAAAGGAACCGTAAAACTCGAAAGAGAAAGTAACAGTTCCAAAAAGATCATAGATGCAGTGGAAGATTTATATCTCAGGATTGCAGACAGATATACCGGAATCCGAAGAATCGAGGTGTGTGCGAACAGGGTTGCTCCTGAAAGTTATGTGCAGTACAGCCTGTTTGATGATCCCAAACAGACTGATAAAGAACGGCATTTACAGGAAGCAGTATTGAATGTAAAGCAGCGTTATGGAAAGAATGCGATCATGCGTGGATCCAATCTGCTGGAGTGTTCCACCTATAGAGAACGCAATGAACAGGTTGGAGGACACCGTGCTTAGAGGAGGTGCGAATAGTGCTGGCAAGTGCATATCAACCGTATTTATATTTACCAAGACCGGTTTCCAGGAGACATCCCATGGATGTAGGACGCAGGGCAAAACAGTTTGCTCCATTTGCGGCACTTCGTGGACTGGATGAAACGATCCGGCAAGTGTTTTAATTTTCTTCCAAATGTAATCATAGTATTATTCTCCTGTACTTCCAAAAGCCCCGGTTCCTCGTTCATTACCAAGGTCCAGGACAAAATCTGCGATCACGACTGGTGTAATCACCAGCTGACCGACGCGTGTGTCTTTATGAATGGTCTGAGAAGATGTGCTTACGTTGCTGATAATGGCATGGATCTCACCACGGTAACCGGAGTCGATCGGTGGAAGTTCGCATACCAGTCCTTTTGCTGCCATGCTGCTTCGTGGAAAGACATATCCGGCAAATCCATCGGGGATGATGAGACCAAATCCAAGTGGAATTCTTGCAACCTCACCTGGTTTTAATACGCAATCATAAGGCATGAATACATCAGCACCGGCATCATTTTCATGTGGCCGGAAGGGATAATGATCTGCTTTCAGACCAAAGTCAATCAGTTTAATCTTTATGGCTGCTCACCTCCCTTCTGATGAGCAATGGATAATCTGCTTTTAAGATATCTGACGGTATCCAAAGTTTTGAAATAGGATTCTGGCAGGACATCTGTTTTTCCATACAGCTTCCTCTCTGACAGAATGGACCGGTCAGATCCGGTGCAAAAAGAATCGGGCTTAATTTGTACAATCTCTGCCAGATCTGTAGCATCACAATCCTTGTTTCATCCGTATTTCTTCTGCAGGTTCTCTGACCGATCATATGCTTCCACTGGTAAGGCGTTGCACTGATGATCAGTACGTTTCGAAGTCCCTGAGGTGTGGCATATCCGGCTGAATCATGATCAATGCCTAAGGCACAGAGTTCTGTATAGTGGTCCAGATCTGACTGACAGCTTTTTTTGTAAATATCCTGGATTTCTTTATCTGCTTTCATGATCCCATATGGAATAGCAAATGCAGCGTGACCGGAATAATTGCTGTACTGCAGAGATGCACTCATGTACTTTACTTCGTTCTGATGCCTTGTGATCTGTGCCAGGAAGCGTCTGCTTGCACCAACAACAGCCACGGTAATGACCATGAATTTCTGTACGGTTGGATGTGGAAGCCCCGCAATGTTTTCTACGGTCTTCTGACTGTAGGATTGATGGTAAAGGTCCATCAGATCTGCCATGCTCTGGATTGTATGACCGTGTTGTGTGAGCCTGGCAGCAAAGACCATATTTTGTTCTGCTTCCCGGATCCCATAGCAGTTTAAGATAGCTGTTTCAATGTGATCCATAGGCCTGTTCCTCCTTTACCAGAGCTTTTAAAAGAATCAGATAGTTGATGCAGTCTGTAATCTTTTCATCCCACTGTTCCATGTCAAAATGTAACAGAGTGGAATAACACATATCGTAAAGGGATACGACATGTTTCGACATCATACCTGCCAGTGCTGCTTTTGGATCACAGTTTTGTAAAGCGGCAGCAATCTTGAATGCACTGAGGCGGTCAATATTATCACCGGTATATTCTTTCTTTTTATGTGCCAGAATATCGGCACACTTTCTCATCTGAAGTTCAAATACAACATTAAATTCTTCTTGTGTCATGTGATAGTTCCTCCTTTGTTTTGTAATAGTTATCGTTCGAGATCTTTGGTTTTTGATTTCACTGGTTCTGGAATCTGCATCTGAAGAATGGCATCAACATTCTGATCGGCAGTGTCCAGATCTTTTAATTTTTCTTTCAAGCTGCTTATTGCTTCTTCTTCGGAAGCTATCTGCTGTTGCAGTTTTTCTTTTTGTAAAGTCAGGGTTTTTAGGCTTGTCATCTTTCCATCCTGATAAAAGGATCTCAGCCAATCTCTGGCTTCTTCATATTTCTGAATTTCCTTCGCATGTTCTTTCCGGTACTTTCCTTTGTACTTTGCATTTGAAAATTGGGAATAAACTTCCTTGTTTGCATAGTACTGTCCGGTGTAGCGGATCTGATCATTGAGAGTCCTTAGATTGGACCGATGCTGAGCAAACTGTGTCTGCATTTCTTTCAATTCCTGCTTTGATGCAAGCAGTGTTTTTTTCAAATCTGACTGCGTATCAAATCCATGTTCCTGCACATAGATAATGGTATTTGCCATTTGCTGCAGATTAGAAAGTTTTACCCGATGAGCATAAGCCGGGCTCTGCATTGCTTTCACATTTGTCTGGAGATTTACAACCAGGCACAGGTGAGATCTGACGTAGAGAATGGCCAATGGATCCTTGCGTAAGAAGGTCTGTTCCAGGTGTTCTTTTCCATATCGTGTTCCCAGTGCACGTTCAGAAATCCGCTTCTGTCGATCAGGATGAAGATAGCTGTATCTGCCACGATGCTCAATCACAGAGATCTGAAATAGTTCCAGAAGTTTAGATTGGAATTCATCAAAACTATTGGATGTGGCAGCGCATTCATCAATCGCATTTCGCAAATATTCTTTCTGTGTAAGGAACACGGTGGATGTTGGTTTGAGACCATCTTCGATGATTTTTTGATTGATCTCATCCAGTTTTTGCTGGCCATGTTTCTGTGCCATATATTCTTTCTGAGTGATTTTTCTTTCAGCCGGAGCAAGAAGATCTATCTGGTGAAGTCCTTCCTGTTGGCACCGATCCATGACTGTTTTCTTAAAAGTGTTCATGAATTTATCAGTGGAACGATGCTTGTAACCGGCGGCTTCCTCATGTGGTTTATCCATATAAGGCTGCCTTTCTACTGCAGTCTTCCGCACACTGTTGATGACGATGTGGGTATGGATATTTCCGGACTCATTGTGCCCATCGGTATGAGTAACCACCAGTGCCTGATATCCGGGAAACATCTGCTTTGCAAGTTCCAAACTGATTGCGTGTGCTCTTGGTCCGGTAAGTCCGTTTTCTGTAACATCGCTCGGATCGTAGCTGATAATGTAGTGGTGACTTTTGATATCTTCACGTTTTTTATTTTTGTGAAAATGAGCATTTGTCAGTTCACATTCCTTGTCAAAAGACATCGGATCACAGTTCAGCCCATCCATATAAAACTCTTTTCGCAAGATGCTTCGTCCGGATTCATCTACAATCTTTTTCCCGGTTTTTTCATCATGTTCAAACAGAAGATAATTGATAGCAGCTGAGTAATTTGCATTTCTGCTTTTAATGTGTTTTACGATTGCCATTCATACCACCTGCCAGTTTCAGTACCTCTTTTCTCAATAGGAATAAGTCCGTGATACACTGATGGATTTCGTTTTCTATAGCACGTGACTGACTGCCACCACTGTTAAAATGCTTGGCGATCTGATTGAGATTCGATCCAATCTTTCCATATTCACTGACCAGTTTTCTGAGGTCATTCATGTCTGCAACAACTTCAATCTGATGATTGATTTGATTCTCAAGCAGAAGTTTTCTCAGATATTCTGATCGGCTAATAGATAAACAAGCAGCGCCTTGGTCTAATAAATCCAGTTCGACATCTGTAAGACGTAATCCTATAAAATGTCTGTGATTCAGTTCTTTATCTTTGTTTTTTGTTCTCATACTCCTCCTTCCGCTGAGACTATTCCTCCCGCCGGGAGTCCACGTATTTCAATATCGGCTGTCCCTTCCGATATTAGAAATAGTGCCGTGAACACCTTCAGGTGGAACCAACAGACAAGTGAAACGTCTGTTATTAAGAGGGTATGGGGAGATCCCCATCAAGATAAATCCCATAGGAGAACAGGATGCCAAACGGCAATACTGTTAAACATGGGTGGATCTTGCTCTGTATGTGTACCCCTCTATATAACGAAACGCTGAGAGCCTGTTTTACAGTGGGGGAAAAGAAAAAATATCAAAAAAATGATGATTAATGGTGAGCTTGTGATAGAATGAAAAAAAGAGAAAAGCATAAGTGTTGGATATATGCTTCGCATTGATTGCTGGGGAGCTGAAAAAGATTTAAAAACCACATATGGATCAGAATGTGCGCTTACTTCATTGGCTGTGGATGAGCCTTTAGAATATGCAAGATTATATCTCGATGGCAATTTACAGATGTGGATAGATTCAGAAGATTCACTTGAATTATAGAACAAGAATAACGGGTAGAAAACTTCTGATGCCCATTTTACAAGGGGTTCGAGTTTTTTATGTCTGCTGGCGCTATTTCTCTGCTGGAGTACTATTTTCGGGATAATGGCGAAAGGCTTTAGCGGTATAGTTAGAAGCACCGTTTCCATATTTTGTATTGGTTATGGTTTTTATATAATCGCTGGAATAATAGTCAATTGTAGAGCAAATGAAATAGACACAGGGGATTAAGGAAGAGTTGAAGGCAGATAAACAGATGGAATGGGTAGCAAATAAATACTATACAAGAGTGTGAAAAGGGAATTTTGAATAAGGAGATGATTTGGCAATAAGGTGCAGTAATCTGGTGGAAAGCAAGTCTGAAAATGGCTTGCTTTTTGCTTTACAATGTGGTTAGTTGATGTATATAATTATGATAAAGAGATAAAATTGATTTTTATATTTTGGTTCGATATTGTGATGCAGTTTTTATCCCAAAAAGAGTAAAAATCGAATTATCCGCATAAACACAGGGATTTTAAGCAATATGAAACAAAAAATAAAAGAATTTTACCACTAATTTACTACGAATGAAAGAACCTTGATACGACAGAGAAAACAGCATAAATAAAGGCAAAATTGGCATTTCATACAGAATATGAGATGTCTTTTTTGTTGCTGTAATACAGTATAACTATTCTTTTTCTGCTTGATTATTAATCATTTTTTAGGACATGAATTGTCAAGAGCTTGTTGCGTAGCAATGTTTACACTCTTGATAATTTATGGAATAAAAAATATTCTGACAGATACTAGAAAAGTGATGACTACTCAATTTTCTAATGATATAATATGATAAATAATAATAGATAAACTTGAAGTGATTAAGGAAGTGTATGCCATGAAAAAATTTTTGAAAATAATGTTAATCATAATTGGAGCGATTTCTTTGATTTTTGTAGCTCTGATAGGGATTGGGTTATTTGTTGATGTTGAATATGATGACCATATTGAAAATGGTCGTTATACTTATGTTCCGGAAGAAGAAAATAAAGATAATGAATACGTGGAATTTACGATAAATGATTATGATAAAAATAATGCCAAGCTTGTATATTATGACACGATTGAAGAAGCTATTCAACTTTCCACTTTGAATGCTGAAAATGAGGAACTTTCGGTTCCTGCTGATTTTCTTAATCATGTTGATGAAACCTTGCATATATGGCAAGGCAAAAAATATGATACGATTTTCTATCGGGCTGGAAATGATAACGATGATATTCAAGGCTTAGTAATGGCTCGTTGTAAAAAGCAGATACAGAATGGGCATACACAATACGCATTTATAAATGCTACACCGGTTACAACGAAACGAGATAGAATTTTGTTAGATGATATTACAGAGCTTATTCACTCTTCTTTGAAATTAAGTGATTTCCAACAAGACTTAAACCCCGATTATCCAAGCAAGCGTTTTGTTTACGGCTATGCACATGATAAAGAAATCTATTCATTGGAAGTAGAAGGACAAAAACCGGACGGTGTAATTGAAATCAATGTATATGACAGAGTCATGTATCTATGGTATTACAATGACTTACAAAGTAACAAAAGAGGTGACTGTTTAAGCTATTCGGTAGATGTACCTAAATAAAATGACATTTTTACATAATACTATATTATTAGTTAGGCAGACGGAGTGATCCAGACACGGTGGCAGGAAAATCTTTCAGATTTTTCTGCCATGTCTTGCAAGTGGCTGGTTTACTTCGTCTGTGAGCGAGCCTGTGGCGAGCGAAGATTAAGCCCCCGTTATCTAACAAGGGGGGCACAAAAAACAAAAGACACTATACACTAACAGGCGGAAAACGCTGTATTTACAAGGCAAAACCGCATTTTATAAGATGTGATATAAAAAGTATCTATTTCACAAAAGAAAAACAATAAATTTAAACATTATAATATTTTAATTTTTGTGGTAATGATATGCAAACTTTTTAGGAGGGAAGATATGGATTGTAAAATGACTGATATTATTGCTATTATTTCAAGTATCATTGCTATTGGTTATTCAATTTATTCCATAATTACTAAAAGTTATATTCGTCAATACAACCTTGAAAAATTTGAACATTTTTCTTTAAATCAGAAGAAAGTTTGTATTGTTTTCAATTTTATTATGACACTTATAATTGGGATAAGTGGGGTGTATATATTGCTATTATACTTATTCTAATGGGATTGAAAGCATTTATGTAGCAAATAGCAAAATTTTATAAGTGAAACGAGGTACTCTATGGAAAAAAAGGAACTTATCAAACTATATTTACAAAATATGGATAAAATGTTTGGATATGCCAACATGAACGCATATATTGATGAGCGATTAAAGAAGTATACGAAATACTGTCAAAGTAAAAAGCCAGAAGAACAGATTATTATATGGCTGAAATTATTGCATGAAAATTTCGGAAAAAAGATTGTTTATTTAGGAAGTTACTTAGCATTACAAGAAAAGGATATGAGCTATTTAAATAATGCGTTCAATTCGGCAGTAACATGGGGACAACTCACAATAACAAACAGCGGTTGCGACCATTCCATTCACGCTTGGAATATTTTACCACATATATTCTGTGCAAACCGCTTTCGTGACATTGAAAAAATATTTCCAAAAGAAAACGGACTTAGTAAGAATGCAGATTTATGAGTGGTTATAAGAAGTATCTGCCAAAAAGAAAACACCGATAAAGCCTGTAAAATAGGGATATATCGGTGTTATAAGAACTTATGAAAAGATAATTAGAAATTTATTTTATGTTTTAATGGACAAAACAATTGTCAAGGATGGATGGCTATATAGAAATGGATTTTTAAGGAAGAACTGTAAAATAAGATTAACGGATATTACCCAGATGAAAAGAAAAAAGAATTTATTTGGAGAAGCTCTTATTTTATATAAAAATCAGAAAAAAATCGCTAAAATTTCTGCCCGAAATAGAAATGTGGACTGGCTGCAAGTAAAGATTGCAGAAATAAAAAAGGATAAGAAGAAATTAGAACGTAAAAAATGAAAAATGTGAATCATATAGGGAGATTGAGTTTATGGATAATGTCATTAGATTAAGTAAATTTGTAAAAAATTTAGGAATAGTAACAACAGTTCTTTTTTTAATAATCGTACTGGTAACATTTGTTACAGGAAATATGGGGGTTGCGATATGTTTTATGCCTTTTGTATTTTTAGGTATTGCTTTAATTTTGGCATACAAGAAACAAATAATTGTAGTAAATGAAGATGAAATTGTATTTAGCTATCTGGTTAAGAAAACTCAGCATATAAAATATAATGATATTCGTTGTATTTTAATGATTCCATTAAATGGTAGAACAGATGTCATATTAATTGATAAGATGTACAATAGACTTGTTACTCTGGAGCAAGTGTATGTAAATTATGATATTTTATATGATACACTTATAAAACATGAAATAGATCTTGTGGATTTTGGTGAGTTAGTTGAACAGAACAAAGATGTATCAAAGTATGTACCTGCTTTAAACTGGATAGAAAAGAATTTCTATAAATCTATATGTAATGAGAATACAACTATCAAAAATATGTCAAAAACAATAGAAAAAGAAAAGCGTAAAAAAACAAAGCAATTTTTAAAAGCTTTAGGTTGGATTCTAATAATTGCTGATGCGGTAGCATTTTTTATTGGTGGCAAAACAATGTTAGTTATATTTATAATGGTTTTGATGATTACATATGCAGTGTATATAAAATATTATCCATATATATTTATAGAAGTCACCACAAAAAAAGGACAAGAACTGGCGTATCAATTACCATTTATGGGTGCAGCAATAGCAATGCTTTTATCCCTGAATACGAGTAAACTCTTTAATTATGAATTTGGAAACTATATGAAGATTACGGCAATTATTACTGCTTTACTTGCACTGCCATTTATTATTAAATCTTTAAAAACAGATGTACCACAGAAATTTGGACGTAAACTTTCAGTTGTATTTGCTGCTTTTATAATCGCATTTACAATTAGCTTCCCAATAAATTTTTTATTTACATTTGATGGGGCAACTCATGAAATTGCAATTGTAACAGACAAAAAGATTAGCAGTGGTAAAACTAGAGATAGAGAGTTATATGTAAGTTGTAATGGTAAAAGAGAAATATATACTGTTTCAAACAGTGAATATGAAAATACATCAATAGGCGATAGTAAAAGAATTTGTAGAAGAAAAAGTGCATTAGGATTGGAATATAGTACGATACATGATTAATATTTATTTAAAGATAAGGAGGGAATATATAAGATGAAAATATTGTTAGCAGTAGTTGGAGGATTATTATTACTGATATTCCCTTTTATAGTTATGAAAAAAGCAAAAGTAACAAAAGAAGAAAATACTGATGAAGCAAGGAAAAAATTTAATGTGTTTCTCATTTGTATGATACCTGTTCCTCTAATAGGCTTCATATTTCTTTTAATAGGGCTTAGAAGTTTTTTATAAAATTAAATAAAGGAGAAAAATGTTAAAAAACAATGATATATCAATACCAGAAGCCTGCTATGCAGATTTATGTAAGGTGGGTTTTTTTGAAAGAAAACAGGTTAAATTAACAATTATATGGAATGAAAAAATAAGCAGAAATAAACAAATACTTACACTTAAGAAGTTATATCCTGAATTAAATAAAGTGTCTACAGTTGAAAGCTATAAAATTACAAAAAAACGAAGAAATGGCAATTTGCAGAGATGGGATGGGGATTTGCTGTTGACTTTTCGCATAAAGCAGAAAAAGCGGGGATAAAAATATTGTTAGAAGAATAACTAAAAATCTTGCTAATGTATAAGTTAAGTAAAAAATAGAATGAAAAATAATCATATAGCAGAGGAGATTGGGTAATATGAAGGAACAAAAGAAATCTTCTTGGGGAGCGGTTCTGGTGTCATTTTTAAAGGAATTTCTATTAAACTCATTCGAAGCCCCAGGTCATCTTTATTATGATGAAAATTTAACTAATGAAGGAAAAAGAAAGAAAAATTATATTTGGAGGGTGCTTCTACTGGTGACTGCGGTAGGAGTAGCTTTGCTTCCTGTTATAGCTTGGAACATGTTTGTTCCAGATGTGCTATGGGCAAAAATAGTTACCGTTGTAGTGTGTGAAGGCTATGTTGTTTTTATAGTAAGTATGGAGATTATCCAAATAAAGGATGAGCTAAAGGAAGATATGTTAAAAATAGGGGGATATAAAATTACTCCCAAAGGAAGTATTTCCCTATTTAAAGAAATTGATTTTAAGATTGCTCAAACAGAGTATTCTTATACAATATTGATTTCTAAGAAACCTTTAAAATGGCTTTATAAGAAGTTTTATGTTACAATCTATGGAAGACATGGAAAAGTAAAAAAGATTGAATTGGTTCGAGCAGACAAAAAGTATTCTACGAAATATGAGACAATGAATGGTACAGTCTTAGAAAAGTTGCAAGAAGAAAATAATAGGTTTTTAAGGAAATGCTTAGGTACTCCCAGTAAAAAGAGTATGACAGGCGTCGAATATTATTATGAGTGGGGACAAATACAATCCTTCTATGATGATCGTTCTTGTCAAACAGGAATTGTAATTATGTTTTAAAATAAGGAATATTGTATCTCTTGCTTCCGTATGCAGAAAGATTACATCGGTACAGAGAAATGTGGTAGTGATACACCAAAGAACACAGGCGAAACCTTATATCTCGGTTCCACAAGTAGCGAATCTTTCAAAAGAGAGAGATGGGTAAAACTTCGCTGTTTATATAATAGTAGGGGACGATGTTTTATCCCCTGCTATTATACGTTTTTTAGCATGTTTTCACCAATATTGCTTGGTACCTAACCGATTTTTCAAATAACATCTGATTCCAAGATATACTCCCTGAGAAAGTACGAAAAGCAATAGAAGATTTACGGAAAGTGCTTTTTTAATTGCTTCTCCAAAATAAATGATGACAGCAGTACTTGTCAGTATCATCAGTAGAGTAATAACATCCCAACAGTTTTTCTTATATAATTCTATAACCTTTATTTCTATCAGTATCGCCAGTATCCCTGTCCCTGCCACACATATTCCGACAACCAATATCAGAAATAACCAATATACCATTCCGGCTATAAAAGGATTTGGAATTTTTGTGCTAATCTGTGCCACAGATTGCCCGGCATCAATTGTCCAACCGATAAAAGTTTGTAGGAATGACGCTGCATCATGGAAGAATGATTTACAATCGGAAAGGAACACATCGGACTGTACTGCCTGAAAAAGAGTGGTTGTCAGCGAATACCATGCAAGAAGGAACAAGGTTGTTTGGAACATTACCGTTTTTGCTTTATACTGTCCGGCAAGTCGCTCTTTTTGTGTTCCGTATTTCGCTTTTTCATTCTGATAGGCTGTCCGGTCACAGGATTCACATTTTTCATAGAGTACCGGCTTTTCTACCGGTATCTCTACGATTTTCTGATGTGTCCGGGCATAATCCCGTTGTTGTGTTAAACAGCGTATTTTATTTTGATATTCCCCGATCATGACGTTTGCGCTTCGCAGCTTCTCTTTCTCGTTCCGCAATGCTCTGTCTGCCAGCTTCAAGTCGTTCTTTAATGCTTGAATATTCCCGGCTCTGTTCTCTTTGTTTAATTTCTCGTTCAAGATCAGAGATTCGTTGAGCTGCGTCTTCAGTTCCACGATAAGCTGGTCTTTCTGTTCCAGTTCTTCTTGTATCTCCTCGGTCAGGAGCAGAAGCTCTTCCAACTGTTCGGCGTTCTTTAATTCTCTGGATTCGTTCATCTATATCACGTCCTTTCTCTATCTGCTGTTCCAGTTCAGCAATTCGGTGTTATCCTCTGCTGATTTGGTCGTTTCAATCAATACGCTACATTCTTCCATCGTAATTCAGCCCTTTCTTTTTAATTTTGAATATGAAAAAAGCAGTCGATCATAAATGAAAGGCTGCTTTAAATCATATCCTTTATTGCTTTGTGTGGAGATTTAACTGATTGTCTATGTCCCGTCCGGCATACATTACTCTAAGTATTGTTACAACTTTTTTATCGCTGTCTGGAATATAAAGTACCACATAATTGTCTACTGGTAATACACGAAGTCCACGACTTTTCCACGGTTCTTTTTCATATTTTCGATAACGCTCCGGCATCGTATCCAGACTTAATATCTGTTCTTCCAGACGGTCAAGCTGTCCGCTTGCATTTTCCGGCGATTGTAATTCAAAAGAAATATATTCAAAAATCCCTCTCA
The DNA here is from genome assembly GCF_013317245.1 of Blautia sp. MSK.20.85. Taxonomy (NCBI): domain Bacteria; kingdom Bacillati; phylum Bacillota; class Clostridia; order Lachnospirales; family Lachnospiraceae; genus Blautia; species Blautia sp. MSK.20.85. The sequence continues at coordinate 4,856 of NZ_JAAIUN010000037.1, read as the reverse complement.
AATCACTGTCAGCCTGTTCGGATAATTCTACTTCATATATCATAAGCCATAATCCTTGCGAATGTCAGCAAATGCTTTCTTCGCATTTTTTGTCCGTCCAGCCTGCATATCCGCATATCCTTTCTCCAATTCTTCATTGAACTCTGCTTCTGATAATGTGCTGATATCAACAGGTCTGTCAGATGGTATTTTTACTTCAAACGGAAGTCCTCTCTGTAAGATAATCTGTTTATAAAACATATTGATAGCACTGGAAGCAGGGATACCAAGTGTAGACAGGATACTTTCTGCTTTTTCTTTGACATCTGGTTCAATCCTTGCATATAAATTTGCTGATTTTGTAGCCATATAAAACATCTCCTTTCGTGAGTAGTATTTCCATCTATCTTTATTATATGCAAATGTCCGCACAATAGCAATACTAATTTTATGCTCCAATAATCTTATTGAATAACTGTAACAATACATCTTTTACGCCGGACGCATTGAATACAAGACCAACGGCTACTAAGGCAACTACCAAGAATCCGATAAGTTTGGAAAACTCACGCTTACAGGATAATCGAACTACTGCATACTAACCGCCACAGGGAACTCCTAATCCCTTGCTCATGAGGGGAAGAATAGTTTATCATATTGTAAAAAAATATAAAAAAATATAAAAAGTTTTTGTGTTTTTAAATGATTTGTTAAGGTTAGTTGTTTATATATAGAGAAGAATAATTAAGAGAAAAGTGATGGATATGATACAAGACTGGATGATAATAAACAAAATTAAGATGGGAGATCCTGATGCATGGGATATTTTAGTACATAAATATTATGATAGTGTGTATTTTTATTGTGTTCGCAGATGTTATGGAGACTGCGATATAGCTTCTGATTTAACACAGGATATTTTTTTAAAATTGGTAGAAAGTTTACCTAGATACCGATTCATAGGAAAATTTCAAAATTATCTATACACTATGGCTGTCAATACTTGCAATAATTATTTGAAAAAAAGACATATTGAGCAAATAGAACTCACAGATAATTTTACAACTGATTTAGACACTTCATTGATTGATGAAATATTACATGATGAGAGAAAAGAAACGGTTCAAAAAGCACTTGATTTACTTCCTGAAATACAACGAGAGGTTGTGATACTACGGTATTATCACGATTTAAAGGTAAAAGATATTGCGACAATTACTGGCGTGGGGGTATCTACTGTACAGTCACGTATTTATCAAGGCCTTAGAAAATTAGAAAAAGTTTTAGAAAGAGAGGAATTTTATGATGGATAAAAAAGATATTATATTGAAATTGGCTGGTTATAAATTAGAAGGTGATATAGAAGGACGTGAAAAAACCATCGAATTAGGATATGAAATAATGATTAGACTTGAAATGAGTCGACATTCTTACTTTGAGCTATTCCTGTCAACTTTTCGCTTCATACATGTTCATACTTGGATAATTCAATTATTCATCTTTCTATCAGGGATAACTATGGCATTAAATTTTAAAAATTTACAGCCGATAAGTGAAATAATGTTATGCATTACAGGTGTAATATTCATTTCGGCTTTATTTTTTTTAGATGAATTATTCAAAAGTTTTACTACAGGAATGTGGGAATTGGAACAGACATTCAAATATGATTTGCGACAACATATTATGATGAAATTATTGATTTTTGGCATTATTGATATGGTAATTGTTATTTTGCTTTCTCTTATGACTAAATCTATAGTATCTTTGCCTTTGTATCAGATATTAGTCTATGTACTTGTTCCATACAATATTGTTTGCATTATTTTATTTTCGCTTATAACTATATGGAGAAAGCAATTACATAATTATTTCCTATGGTGTATATCGGGAAGTATTTGTGTCGCAGTTATTTTAATTGCAAATATCTTTAAAATATATGAAATCCGAATGCTTTATTGGGGAATAGCATATTTCATTACAACGACAATATTAGGGATTATCTTATATTCTCAAACTAAAATAATCAAATGGGAGGTAGCTTCAGTATGGAATTAACTATTAATAATATAACAAAACAATATGGGAATGTAACTGTGCTTGATGATGTGTCGTATCGATTTACTCCTGGAATTTACGGAATATTAGGTGCTAATGGGGCGGGTAAAACAACTTTATTTCGTATTATTTGTGGACTGATGAGAGCAAATTGTGGAAATATACAATATGACCATAAAGATATTGCTCTGCAAGCAGAATATTATCGCTCGATTCTTGGATTCTTACCACAAGATTTTCGATACTATCCTGATTTTACAGGATTAAATTTTATGATGTATATCGCTTCATTGAAAGGCTTAAATGGGAAAATAGCAAAAAAGAGATGTTTAGATTTATTGATTCAGGTTGGCTTAGATGATGTGAAAAATAAAAAAATCAGAAAGTATTCTGGCGGAATGAAACAGAGACTAGGTATCGCTCAAGCAATGATTAATAATCCGGAAATTTTAATATTAGATGAACCTACGGTAGGGCTCGATCCCAAAGAGCGAGTTAAATTTAGAAAACTGATAAGTTCGTTTGCATCAGAAAAAATAGTATTATTGTCTACACATATTGTATCAGATATAGAATATATAGCAGATGAAATCATTATTCTAAAAAAAGGTAGAATTGAAAATACAGGCACAATAAGATATTTGTTGAAAGATATTAACAAGTGTGTATGGGAATGCCTGGTTCCAGAAAAAGAAGTAAATCGAATTGAGCAAGTATATACAGTAAGTAATCGTAAATATGGAGAAGACGGAGTTGTTCTTCGACTTATTTCAAGGGAAAAACCTTTTGCAAATGCGAAACAAGTTGATCCGGTTTTAGAAGATTTGTATTTGTTTTATTTTAGAGAGGGGGAATGAGAGTATGACATCGCTAATTAAGTTTGAACTTGGGAAAATATTGAGAAACCGAACTGTATTTGGTGGGATTGTTGTAGGATGCTTAGTCCTTCTGGGGATTTTTTTTGTTGGGTATCACTATTCACAGCTATCAATGAGTGAAGCGAGTAATAAGAAAAAGGGGTTTGAAAAGAGCCTCGATGTAATAATAGATGAAAAATATTCTGGAGAGTTTACAGATGAAAAAGTTAAAATGATTCTGTCTGATTCTATGAATAATTTCCAAGAGAATGAAGAGAAAAAAGTTGTTAATAAGCCTTTTTATCCATTTTATTGGGAAATGGGAGATACTTTTTTTTCAAAAGATGCCGAAAATGTTTATTCAGAAATGATTGAACAGGTTAATAAAGGCCAAAGATTAACAATAGAAGACGTGGATTTATATTCATTGGACGAGGTTGGATTTAAAAAATTTGATACTCCTTTGACATTAGGAAATTATGTTCCATGGACAGACTTATATCGAGTACTTGGATATATATATGCTCTTTTGTCCATAATTACAATATTGGTATCTTCCATAGTGTTTTCAGATGATAATTCTAAAAATATCAATCAGATTCTGTTAGTTACAAAATATGGAAGAAACAAAATGATATTTGCTAAATTGATTGCGACAAGTATTATTACAGTGAGTTTATTTATTATTTTTCAATTGGTCAACATAGGTGTTTTCTCTACAATGTATGATATGAGCGGATGGAATTCAGACATACAAACAAATTTGTCGTTGGGATTATTTGACTTCCCTTTGCAATATAACCATATTCAAATATACTTTTTAATTCTTGTCATGCAATTAGTTGGTATTGGATTTGTTGAGAGTGTAACATTGTTAATATCAGCTCTTATGCATTCATCTATGTCAGTATTAGCTGTTTCATTAGGGGTATATATATTACCATTATTGCTGGTGCAAATGATAAAAACAGGGGTAGGTAACAAAATTTTGTATTTGTTTCCAATAAATAATTTGAATGTACAAAATATATTAGGTATTCTATATTCAAAAGATGCTTTTTTCTTCCATTCCTTCTTCATTAATATAGGATTTATATTTATTTTTCAGCTCTTAATACGAGTAGGGATGCAACTATATTGCTTTATTTATATTAAACATTGGAAGTTTTAATGATTTTTTCAATGAAAATGCAATTGAAGAAAAAATATGATATCATGTGAGTAACAAATCGGAATTTAAAGGAGCGATAATCTATGAATAAAAACGAACAATGGCTAAAATGGGCAGTAGAATTACAAGCTATTGCTCAGGGTGGTTTGTTTTATGGAAAGGACAAATTTGATATAGAACGATATGAAAGAATCCGAGAAATTTCTGCTGAAATGATAAGCTATAAAACTGAAATATCTACAGAAAAAGTTCAAAATTTATTTTGCAGTGATGTAGGATATCAGACTCCTAAAATAGATACAAGGGCTGCGATTTTTAAAGACGGGAAAATATTATTGGTTCATGAAGCAAATGGTACTTGGTCATTACCGGGAGGTTGGTGTGATGTCGATATTTCCGTAGAGGAGAATACAATAAAGGAGGTCAAAGAGGAATCAGGACTTGATGTTACTGTAAAACGTGTGATTGCTGTTCAAGATAGGGAGAAACATAATCTTCCAATATATGCGTATAAAGTATGTAAGATTTTTATGCAATGTGAAGTGACGGGCGGTCAATTTAAAACGAATATTGAAACAACAGGTTTTGATTATTTTGGAATTGATGAGCTTCCAGAACTTGCAGAAGAAAAGAATAATAAAGAACAAATTGCGATGTGTTTTAATGCAATGCAATCAGAAAAATGGGAAGCTTTATTTGATTGACTTCCGGTTTTCTAAACTGACAACTTCTAGTTGTGCGCCCAGCTAAGGGTGTGTAGTCAAGCCGGTGGGATTCCGGTTTATCCAAGG
>NZ_JAAIUN010000133.1:0-312 GCF_013317245.1 Blautia sp. MSK.20.85 | reverse complement strand
AGAATAGTAAAAAGCTTCTTGAACAAAATGAACTTTCTGATAAAATAAAACTAAAAGATTTCTTGGGAATTCAGAAGTTCGATACAGAGAAGTTGCGTGAGATTATCAAGGTGATCCGTGTTCATAGTCAGGATGAAATTGAAATCGAATGGAATTTTGACGATATTTTTTCGGAACAGAGGTAACTTGAGCAGGACAAGAAGGACTTATCAGAAGATAATAAAGGTGCTGGGACTACCTGATGGAAGCGTCAGATAGTCTTCGGCAGAAAAAAATAAAATTTTTTTTGTCCTATACTTGACACATCCACAT
>NZ_JAAIUN010000036.1:0-30532 GCF_013317245.1 Blautia sp. MSK.20.85 | reverse complement strand
GCTGACTTGAACATTTGCGAAGCAAATGACATCGAACGACGGAGTCGTGAGATGACCCCTGCTGGAGTAGCCTAAAAAAACAGGCGATGCAGCGCAAGCTGCGAGCCCGTAAAAAAAGGTAAATCGGCACGCAGGTTAAAAATTGATTCAACAAAAACGATTAACCATCAACAAACACATGTATGTAGTTTTGAATATACAATACAAAAGAAAGTGGCCAATCAAGCCACTTTTTTTATCCCCCAAAAACTGTCCCCTAAAAAAATATAAAAATTGCCCCTTGCAATATACCCAAACAAGCAGTACCATAACACCCGTGTTATTACATTCATACATTAAACTAATCACACACTAAAGTAATAACAAAACGAGAGGGGAATTATTATGAACACACAGAACAACACAGTAGTCAAACTTGCAGAAACTGCATTATTAGCAGCTTTATGCTACGTATCTTTCACATTCCTGCAGATCAAGATCCCGGTACCAGGCGGAGATGCAACATCCATTCATATCGGAAACGCATTCTGCGTACTGGCAGCACTGCTTCTTGGCGGCGTATACGGAGGTCTTTCCGGAGCAATTGGAATGGGAATCGCAGACATCATGGACCCTGTTTACATCACAGGAGCACCGAAAACTTTTGTACTGAAATTCTGTATCGGTCTGATCGTAGGTCTCGTGGCACATAAGATTGCAAAGATCAACGAAAGCACAGATAAGAAATATGTATTTAAATGGAGCGTGATCGCATCCATCGCAGGACTTGCATTTAACGTAGTAGCAGATCCTATCGTAGGATATTTTTACAAACAGTACATCCTGGGACAGCCACAGGAGCTGGCACAGGCACTTGCAAAAATGAGTGCGGCAGCAACATTCATCAATGCAGTTGTATCCGTGATCCTGGTAGCGATCATTTACAACGCAGTACGTCCGGTACTGATCAAGAGCCATCTGATCACCATTACTAACAACAAGAATCAGGTTGCATAAAACAACACAAACATATTAACAGAAATAACATTAAACAGTGAAATGGAAGCGAATATCCATTTCGCTGTTTTTTTATGCGGACAGATAATCATTTTATTTATACGTTTGTCCTTGTGATTTTCCCTGTATTTTGTGCAGATTGAAATAAAAACAGCTCTCTTTTTTGTACAGAATTCCAATATATTTTAAAAATAATATTGACATACGTAATTAATATAGTTATAATTCTAAATATTTGAATTATAACTATTAAAAAGGGAGAAAGATATATGAACGATTCTTTTCACTATCTGTCCATGGCAAACCACATGATGGTCCAGAAAAAGCTGATGGAACAGTTAAAGGATACCGGCCTTACCCTGGGACAGCCAAAGGTTCTGGATTATCTGAAAGATCACGATGGCGCCAGTCAGAAGGAAATTGCGGCAGGATGTCTGATCGAGGCAGGATCTTTAACTTCTATTTTAAATCGAATGGAAGAAAAAGGACTGATCGAGAGAAAAATGCTTAACGGAAACCGCCGTACCTTTCATATTTTTATGACAGAATCCGGAAAGAAAAATCAGAAGCTGGTAGAAGAGACTTTTGAAAAGATTGAAGAAACAGCATTAAACAATGTTTCAGAAGAAGAACAGAAAGTATTTATGGAGATATTTCTCAGGATATACAGGAATCTTGCTGAGATAAAGTAAACAGGTGGATATCCGCTTTACAATAACCGGATAATGGCAGCATAGACATAATTATCCGGCGAAAATCTGTACAATGAGGAGGAGACAAAAATAATGGAGAAACTAAAACGATACTTAATATTTCTGGTGGGACTGTTTGTAAACTCCCTGGGAGTCAGTCTGATTACCAAGGCAAACCTGGGAACCTCACCAATCTCATCAATTCCCTATGTGTTAAGCCTGAACTTTCCATTCACACTTGGAAACTTTACCATCTTTTTCAGTATCTTACTGATCATCCTGCAGCTGATCATTCTGCGGAAGAATTTTAAACTGGAGCACATCCTTCAGATCCCGGTATCCATCATTTTCGGATATTTTATCGATCTTACCATGATCCTTTTTTCCTGGGTCAATCCGGAAGTATATATCATGAAAATCGTATATCTGCTCATCGGGTGTATGATCCTTGGCGCAGGCGTTTATATGGAGGTCCTGGCGGACGTTGTCATGCTTCCGGGAGAATCCTTTGTCCGTGCCATTGTCCTCACATGGAAAACAAACTTCGGAACAACCAAGATCTGTTTTGATGTATCCATGGCAGTGATCGCTGCAGTACTTTCCTTTGTATTTGCAGGAAGACTGGACGGGGTAAGAGAAGGTACAGTTATTGCAGCCCTTCTGGTTGGATTTATCGCACGACTTATCGGAAAAAAACTTGCATTCCTGAAAGATATGATCTTCCCGGAAACAGCATCAGCAGAAAACGAGAGCGAAGCAAACGAGCAGACAACAGGAACTTATGGAAAAAATGTCATTGCCATTGGAAGACAGTTTGGAAGTGGTGGCCACAATATGGGCAAGGCACTTGCAGAAAAGCTGGGATACGATTTCTATGATGCAGAGATCATTCAGATGACAGCAGGAACCACAGGCTACACGCCGGAATTTATTAAGAAAAATGAGGAGATCATGACAAACAGTCTTCTCTATGATCTGGTCAATCAGATGTACCTGAACACAGATATGCAGGATGAAGCACCAAAGGACAAAATTTTCGAGGCGGAATCACAGGTTGTCCGTGATCTGGCAAAAAAAGGCAACTGCGTGATCGTAGGCCGCTGTGCAGATTACGTCCTCAGAAATTCCGCAAACTGCCTGAAGGTATTCTTCTCTGCACCTCTTGAAAGCAGAATCAAAAGAGTAGCACAGAGACAGAACATCTCTGAGAAAGAAGCCAGAGCTGTTGTCCAGAAAAACGAAAAACTCCGCGCAGACAACTACCGTTACTATACTCGCCGCATGTGGGGCGCAGCAGGAAACTTTGATCTCAGCCTGAATACAGATCTGGGAGAAGCGTATATTGAGAGCTGCATCCGTAGCGCAATGAAATTATAAAAAGGCAGGAATAAATAAAATGAAACAGGAAAATTATATAAAAGGTATGATAATGATCATCCTGTCAGCATTTTTCTTTGCATGTATGAATGTAAGTGTCCGTCTGGCCGGAAATCTTCCATCTGTGGAAAAAAGCTTCTTCCGGAATCTGGTTGCGGCAGTGTTTGCGGCGGTCATTTTATGTAAAGATCATACATTGCCGAAGGTTAATAAAAAATACTGGGGGCCGCTGATCTTACGCTGTGTATGTGGAACCATGGGAATCCTGTGTAACTTTTATGCGATCGATCATCTGCTGGTAGCGGACGCTTCAATCCTGAATAAACTGTCTCCCTTTTTTGCGATCATTTTTTCTTTTCTTCTGTTAAAAGAAAAAATCAGCCCGACGCAGGCAGCATGTGTGGCCCTGGCATTTGTGGGATGTCTGTTTGTTGTAAAACCGGGATTTCATAATGCGGAATTTATGTCTGCACTGATCGGAGTCTGTGGTGGACTGGGCGCTGGAATTGCATATACAATGGTACGTGTACTTGGAACCCATGGAGTGAAAGGCCCGATCATTGTATTTTACTTTTCTGTTTTTTCATGTTTGTCTGTGATTCCGTGGATGGTATTTCATTTCACACCAATGACGGTGAAACAGTTTGCAATACTTATGATGGCAGGATTATTTGCGGCAGGCGGACAGTTTACGATCACAGCGGCATACACGTATGCACCTGCGGGAAAAATTTCTATTTTTGATTATTCACAGATTATCTTTGCAACGCTGCTGGGATTTTTCCTGTTTGGAGAAGTGCCGGATAAATACAGCTTTACCGGATATGCGCTGATCATTCTGGCATCGTTTGGAACATTTATCTACAATATGAAAACAGCTTCAAAAAAGGTTACAGCAAAGAAGAGTCCGGACTGATACTGCTTCTGTATTCTGCTGGTGTCATATGAAACCTTTTTTCAAATATTTTATAAAAATGTGTAATGTTGGAGTAGCCGATTTCTTCCATAACAGTAGTTACCGGAAGGGTCGGCTGTTTTAATAATTCGGCTGCTCTGGAAAGCCGGATATCCTGGATAAGAGTGGAAAAGGTTTTTCCTGTATAGTTTTTCAGGATCCGTGTTAATTGTCGTTCGCTGTAATTAAAAAACGCAGATAATTCCGGGAGCGTAAGGGTTGCATAATGTAGTTCGATATATTTCAGTATAAAATAATATTTTTTTCCTGCTTCTTTCCGGCCGGGTTGGGGACGATCATGTTTTTTTCATGATTTCTGAGAAGACAGATAAAAAAGATTTCCAGTAACGCATTTATCATGGAGGAGGTATAGCGCTTCTGGGTCTGATATTCTTTCAGGATTTTTTTAAATAAATTCACAAGCTGCGGATCTTTTCCAGATTTAAAATACAGATAAAACTGAGATCCGGGGGAATAAAGTGCCCGGCTGAAAAAGTCATGTAAAGTACCGTATTTTGGAAGGGAATTTAAGAATACAGCTTCAAAGGTCTGGCTTTTTATCAGGAAATTGTAGATCACACAGTCATCGCTGAAAGCACTTAATGCATGGATGATCGAAGGAGCCACAATGCAGATATCACCGGATCGCATGGAAATCGTATGGGAGGTAAATATGTTTTCACAGGTTCCACGAAGCACATAGATCATCTCAAAAAAAGTGTGCGAATGCAAAAAAGCAGGAGCATACCGGTTATGACGGAAAATGATCGTATCCTCATCGGAAGGAAGAATAGTTTCATCCAGAGCGTTTCCAGGATGGTAAGTAAAGCCGGCGGCTGCATGGGAAGATGCCTCCGGGCAGAGTTTTTCTATTTCCTCGACGGTATGTGCCTGGTCCAGATGTGCAGCCGGATATTCCAGAAAAATCCGTTTATAAAATATTTCGTCAGGTTCCATTTCAGGAATCATTTCTGTTAAATGTTTGTATTCATTCATAAAATCACCTAAATTAACTGAATCAGGAAAATTCTCTGCGGATTATGAAAGTCCGCTTAGTCTGTCAACGAGCTTCAACAGGAAAAACGTATATGTCCGAAAAGGATAAATCATATGTCGTTTAAAGACGTTATCCTGTTCGCTTATTTCTGATAATATCACTATCAACAGGAAAACACAAGAATGACAGAAGGTGATAAATAAAAGTAATTTCATAAAAACAGAAAAATACAGAAGATGCAGAAAACCCATTAGATGAAAAGGGAAAAGGAGAAAGAGATATGTTTAGTTTGGCAAGTAAACACAACGATCCAAATGCCAGCCTGGCATGGAGCGAACGTATCGGTTACGGAACAGGCGGATTTGCCTTTAATATGATCAATGGTATCATCGGTTCTTTCCTGACCATTTATTTTACCAGCACAGTAGGACTGAATGCAGGTATCATTGCAACAATTTTTGCAATATCAAAGGTTTTTGACGGAATCTCAGATGTGATCGTAGGACGTATGGTGGACCGTACAAAATCAAAACTCGGAAAAGGCCGTTCCTGGCTGTTACGAATGTGTATTCCATTTGGAATCACCACCATGCTGTTGTTTTTTGTACCACAGAATTTTCCGGAAATGGCACAGTATGTATATATTTTCCTGATGTATAACATTGTAAATGCTGTATGCCTTACCGGAATGCTGGTACCGTATTATTCCATGATCTCACTGATGACAGCAAATCCTTATGAGAGAGGATTCCTTGGAAACATCCAGCAAATTTTTCAGACACTTGGAAATGTAGTTGTAAACTCAACATTTGTTACCTTACTTGGAATCTTTACAAGCAGTACAGAAAACATTTATACACAGAGAGCATTTACGATCACAATGCTGATCTACTGCATCGCAATGATCGTAATTACAATTTTCAGTGTTTTCTCAACAAAAGAGAGAGTACATTCTGCTGAAAGCGCAGAGGAAGATACTCAGAAATCTGCAAGTGCTGGAAGAGAAGCAGGCACATGGGAAACTGTAAAAGCACTTTTTAAGAACAAATACTGGGTGATCGTAACAGTTGCAAGTTTTGTAGTATTTTTCGTAATTATCATGTACGCAATGGGAAATGTATATTACTGTCAGTATGTTCTCTATGATATGGGACAGTACAGCTGGGTATCCAACTCTATTTCCATTGCACAGTTTGCAGTTATGTTTGTAACACCTGCATTTATGAAAAAGTTTGGAAAAACAGCTGTTTATGAAGCAGGAATGGTAGTTATGGGACTTGGATTCCTCGGATTCGCTGTTCTTGGCGGTTCCAGTACGATCGTGATGATCATCTGCAACGTACTGAAAGGCTGCGGTGTTGGTATGGCCGGCGGTATGGCACTTGGAATGGTTGCAGATACCATTACATACGGAACAAAGAAAACAGGAATTGATACCGTTGGTCTTGGAAATGCCGGTGTTTCTGCAGCACAGAAGATCGGTCTCGGACTTGGAACAGCTGTATTTGGCTGGGTTCTCAACGGAGCAGGCTATGACGGATCTCTGGATGCACAGGGTATCGCACAGCCGGAAAGTGTTTCCACAGCAATTAACTTCCTGTACAACTGGCTGCCATTTATCATGGTGATCGCTATCTTTGTACTGCTGGTAATCCTGTATCATTGCGAGAGAGATTTAAAGAAAATGGAAGCAGCTGAATAAAGCTGATAAATGAATAACTGAGAAAAGCAGAGAAAACTGCTTGCGCCTCCGGAAATTAGATAACTATTCTAGTATTTGGAGGCGTTTCTGAAGTTGTGATCGCAGATATTCCAAAGTAAGAGGAGAGATATATGAAAGTTGTAAATGTAAGAATCAACGGTATGGAAAATCCTGTGGGATTTGATTTTGAAACCGTATGTGTATCGTGGAAAGTTCGTGAGACATCAGCCAGAAGACAGCAGAATGTAAAAATAGAGATAGCTTTGACAGAAGATTTTTCAGAGCTTCTCTGGACAAAAGAGGGAAAGAATCTTAACAGTGCGGCGGAAAAACTGGAATTTGAGCAGAGTGCATATACAAGATATTATGTAAGAGTAACCGTTACCAGCGATGAGGGAGAGACTGCTGTTTCCAAGCCTGCATATTTTGAAACCGGAAAGATGGATGATCCATGGATGGGAAAATGGATCACAACAAAAAAAGAAGATACCTTTCACCCTCTCTTTATAAAGAATTTTGAAGTAAAGAAAAAACCTGCTTCAGCCAGACTTTATATTTGCGGTCTTGGACTTTTTGAGGCAAAATTAAATGGAAAAAAAATCGGGGAGGAAGTTCTGACTCCTTATTACAGCAATTATCACGATGAAGAACAGTATCTTACATTTGATGTCATGGAAAATATCAAAAATATCGATAACCATACAGAAATGCAGGAAACAGCAGAAAACCAGTTGGCTGTATCGCTGGGAAATGGCTGGTACAAAGGAAAATTTGGACTGAACAGCCAGAGCAATAATTTTGGTGATACCTTTAAGCTGATCGCGGAGCTTCGTCTGATCTATGAAGATGGGGAAATCCAGGTGATCGGAACAGATGAAACCTGGAACTATATTGGCTCTGATGTGGAAGACGATGGAATTTATGACGGCGAGATCATCAACCATCTGTTATGGGAAGAAAAAGAAAATCCGGCGAAACAGGCAGTTCTTACAGAGGCAGAAGGAAAACTGGTTTCCAGATACAGCCTTCCTGTAATGGAAATGGAAGATATGCCGGTAAAAGAAGTGATCCATACACCGGCAGGGGAAACAGTCCTGGATTTCGGACAGAATTTTGCCGGATATGTGACCTTCTGGAATCATCTCCCAAAAGGAAGCAAACTTATATTTGACCATGGCGAGATCCTTCAGGATGGCAATTTTTATAACGAAAATTACCGTGCTGCAAAATCTCAGTTTGTATATGTATCCGATGGAAGGGAAGAACGGATACGTCCTTCTTTTACATATTTTGGATTCCGATATGTGCGTGTGACAGGATGGCCGGGAGAAGTAAATGCAGAAGATTTTACAGGAAAAGCAGTTTACTCAAAGATGGACAGGACTGGATATATGGAAACCGGTCATAAAGGAGTGAACAGACTGTTCTTAAATGCATTGTGGGGACAGAAATCAAATTTCGTAGATTTTCCTACAGACTGCCCTCAGAGAGATGAACGACTTGGATGGACTGGAGATGCTCAGGTATTTGCCGGAACAGCAAGTTTTAATATGGATACCACAGCTTTTTATCAGAAATTCATCCACGACCTTCGAAATGAGCAGGTAAAATATAAAATACGACGGGATCCTTCCCGGTGTGATCCCGGTACTTGATCCAAACGGCCCGATCTTTTCCAGTGTATGGGGAGATATTGCCACATTCCTTCCGATGGTAGTTTATGAACATTCAGGAAATACAGAAATACTGAGATCCAGTTATCCGATGATGAAGGACTGGGTAGATAAGATCACCAGGGAAGATCAGGCAAGAGGACAAAGATATCTCTATGATTTCGGAAACCAGCTTGGTGACTGGTTGGCACTTGACGGAAGAACCGAGCAGAGCATGGAAGGTGGAACAGATGCCTATTATATTGGTTCCAATTACTATGCAATGTCTGTGCAGAAGACTGCAAAAGCAGCAGAAATTCTCGGTTATGAAGAGGATAAGCATTATTATGATGACCTCTATCAGAAGATCAGAGAAGCGATTATCCGGGAATATTTTACAGAAACGGGGCGTCTGGCAATTGATTCCCAGACCGGATATATTGTAGCTTTATATTCCGGGATCTACAGAGAGAAAGAAGCTGTTGTGGCAGGACTGAAAGCAAGATTTTATAAAGACTGCTATAAATTAAAGGGTGGATTTACTGGTGCACCGATCCTTTGCAGGGTTCTCGCTGAAAACGGATTCGAAGAAGATGCTTTTTATTTCCTTCTTCAGGAAGATTATCCGGGATGGATGCACTGCATCAATCTTGGAGCAACAACGATCTGGGAAAGATGGAATTCCGTTCTGGATGACGGGCATTTAAGCGGTACGATGATGAACTCCCTGAACCATTATTCTTATGGCTCTGTTGTGGAATATCTTTACAGAGATGTAGCAGGCTTAAAGGCACTGGAGTCTGGATTTAAGAAAGCGCTGATCACTCCTTTGATGAACGGAAAGCTGAAATATATGCATATGACCTATGATTCTGCTTATGGAGAATATAAGGTAGACTGGGAAATCCTGAAGAACGGGAAGGTAACAGTAGATATCCAGGTTCCATTTGGATGCAGTGCAGTGATCGGTCTGCCGTTTTATGAGGGCGAAGTTATGGAAGTGGAAGCTGGAAGCTATCATTATGAATATCGTCCCACAGAAGATCTTCGTCAGCGTTATAACAACAAAACCATGTTTAAGGATATGATGCATGATCCGGAGGCAATGAAAGTGATCGAGAGAGTATCTCCAATGCTGATGTATTTCCTTTCTACCGGAAATCAGGATTATTTTTATGAGAGCATCCAGAGCCTGGAAAAACTGTTTTATATGGGATTTACCAGAGAAATCGTAGATAATCTCCGAATAGAGTTATCCAAGCTTCTTGATATGGAGGAAGAATAAAATGGCGGATTTTTACAGAGCAGAAAAAGTAAACGACAGAATCACAGCGATAATAAGCTTCACAGGAGAGATCATGTATCTGGTAAATGGATCGGAACGCTCCCTGCTGATCGATACCTGCGTGGGAGCAGGAAACCTTCGGGATTTTGTGGAAAGACTTACGGAAAAACCACTTACAGTGCTGCTTACCCATGGCCACATCGATCATGCAATGGGAGCACCGGAATTCACCGGGAATGATGGAAAGCCTGAATGTGAGATCTACATGAACCATGCGGATACCGAAATTTATCTGGGAATGAATTCCATAGAAAACAGAAAAGGATATGTACTGGCAGGACTTGGCGGCCAGATGCCGGAAGGACTGGAAGAGACATTTCTGCCGCCTGCACCGATGACATTTAAAGATCTGAAAGATGGTGACAGATTTGACCTGGGAGGGATTTCCGTGGAAACTTATGCCCTCCCGGGGCACACTCCGGGAACCATGGTCATGCTGATCCCGGAAGAAAAGATCCTGATCCTTGGAGATGCCTGCAACAATGCTACCTTCCTTTTTGATAAAAATTCCCTTACTGTGGAAGAGTACAGGGAAAATCTGATCCAGATCCAGAACAGACTGGAGGGACGTTTTGACACAACCTGTCTCTGTCATCATGTGATCTGGGCTTCCAAAGATATGATTCGCAGTGTGATCGAAGTCTGTGATACGATCATGAAGGATCAGGCAGATGATGTTCCATTTAACTTTATGGGGCAGCAGGCCTTTGTTGCAAAAAAGGCCAATGAATATTTCAACCGTCTGGACGGCGGCGAAGGCAATATCATCTACAGCAAAGAAAAAATCCGCAAAAAAGAGGTGACACCATGAATTATCTGGCGATCGATATAGGAGGAACATTTATCAAATATGCAGTGATCACAGAAAACTGTTCCATCCTGGAAAAAGACAAAACCCCTACAAAACAGGATTCTCTGGAAATATTTATCCAGTCTCTGACAGAAATCTGTGACAGGATCAAAGGGCAGTATGAGATCGAGGGAATTGCCTTAAGCATGCCGGGGATCATTGATTCCAAAAGGGGTTTTATGTATACTGGTGGAAGCCTTTTCTGCATCAGCAATGTAAATATCGTGGAGATCCTGGAGAAAAAAACAGGGATTCCGGTGACAGTAGAAAACGATGCCAAATGTGCAGCGCTGGCTGAGATCTGGCAGGGCTCTTTAAAGGACTGCCAGAATGCCATCGTTGTTGTCTGCGGAACTGCAGTAGGTGGTGCTGTGATCGTTAACCGCGAAGTAGTAAGTGGAAAAAATTTCATGGCAGGGGAATTCAGCTATGTGATCACAGATAGTAAGGATGACTACAAAATGTCTAACAGCCTTGCAGAGACAGCCGGTGCCCAGGCACTGCTTAAAAGCGTATCGGAGGAAACCGGCATTCCTGTAGAAGAGTTAAACGGAGAAAAAGCGTTCTCCCTTGCGAACCAGGGAAATGAAAAAGCTCTGGCAGGAATCCGGAATCATGCAAAAAAACTGGCCATCCATATCCACAACTGTCAGTACATGTTTGATCCGGAAAAGATCGCAGTAGGCGGCGGGATCAGTGAACAGCCTTTGCTTCTCCAGCTGATCCGTGAAGAGCTTTTAAAGATCAACGGCATGTATCCCTGGACGCTTCCGGTCCCGGAGGTGACAAGCTGCCGTTTTTACAATGACGCAAACCTGATCGGTGCCGTCTATGTACACATGAAAGCAAGAGAGAAAAAGATCAGTCTTGAAAAAGTAAATGAACTCATGGAATTACTTGAAAACCGAAGAGAGGGCGAATATTTGAGAGCCCTCCTTACAGAATAACGGGAGGTAATTATGATCCGAAAATATCCAAACTTATGCAAACCGATCCAGATTGGCCGTGTAACATTTCGAAACCGTATGTTTTCTGCTCCGATGGGCGGAACAGATATTACAAACGACGGATGTATCGGCCCGAAATCTACAGCTTTTTATGAACTGAGAGGAAAAGGCGGTGCAGGTGCCGTAACAGTCAGCGAGTGTATGGTACATCCGAAAACCGATGGCTCCCATGCCTATCATCTGGACACATCCATCCTGAATTCCCTGGCATCCGCAACTTATACTGCAGACGCCATCCGTCGTCACGGAGCCATACCGAGTATTGAACTTTCTCATTCCGGAATGTATGCAGGAACTTATATGACAGATAAATCCAGACAGAAATCCATGAACCAGTGGGGCCCGTCTGATACCGTCCGTCCAGATGGCGTGGAGGTAAAAGCCCTCACAAAAGAGCTGATCGACGAGATCGTAGCTTCCTATAAAGAGACCGCGTCCCTGGCAAAAAGGGCAGGCTTTGAGATGATCATGGTACACGGCGGACATGGCTGGCTGATCAACCAGTTCCTTTCTCCGTATTTTAACAAACGTACCGATGAGTATGGCGGAAGCCTTGAAAACCGCTGCCGTTTTGCAGTAGAAGTTCTGAAGGCAGTGCGTGAAGGTGTGGGACCTGGATTCCCCATCGAGTTCCGTATGAGCGGTTCTGAACTTTTTGAAGGCGGCTACACACTGGAAGACGGTGTGGAGATTGCAAAAGTTCTGGAGCCATATATTGATCTTCTTCACGTTTCCGCAGGAACTTATCAGAGAGGGTTCGGTGACACCCATCCGTCCATGTTTAAAGACCACGGTTGCAATGTTTACCTTGCGGCTGAGATCAAGAAACATGTGGCCATTCCGGTTGCAACCATCGGTGGCCTGAACGATCCTGCACAGATGGAGCAGATTATTGCAGAGGGAAAAGCCGATATCGTTTACATGGCAAGAGCACTTCTTGCAGATCCCTTCCTTCCAAGAAAAGTCATGGAAAACAGAGACGAGGAGATCGTTAAGTGCTTAAGATGTTTTACCTGCATGGCAGAAAGAGCGGCAACTTCCACAAGAAGATGTACCGTCAATCCGCTGATCGGACGTGAGATGGAAGGGGATGAAGTACAGCCTGCACCTGCTAAGAAAAAAGTCCTGGTAGCAGGCGGCGGTCCGGGAGGTCTGTACGCAGCTTATACAGCGGCAAGAAGAGGCCATCAGGTCATTCTCTGTGAAAAAGAGGATACTCTGGGCGGAATCCTGAAAAGCGAGCAGGCCCTGCCATTTAAGCATGAGATGTACGAGCTTGCAGGAACTTACGAGCTTCTTGCAAGAAAAGCAGGCGTGGAGATCCGTACATCCACACCGGTGACAAAAGAGTATGCGGAAAAAGAAAACGCAGATGCACTGATCATCGCGGCTGGTTCCAGACCGCTGGTACCTCCGATCCCGGGACTGAACGGCGACAATGTGGTGATCGTAAATAACTACTATAAAGAGAAAGAAAAAGTAGGAGATGAGGTAGTTGTCTTTGGCGGCGGCCTTGCAGGATGTGAGTGTGCCATCCACCTTGGAATGGAAGGGAAGAAAGTCCGCATTGTGGAGATGAGAGATGTTCTCGCACCGGATGCCAATGTAAGACACAGACCACTTCTTCTGAAAGAAATCGACAAATACGCGGAAGTTTACACAGGATACAAGGGCCTTGAGGTAACCGAAGAAGGTGTATGGTGTGAGGATAAAGAGGGCAAAAAGGTTCTGGTTCCCGGAAGCACCATCATCTGTGCCCTGGGCCAGAGATCCAGAACCGACATTGTGGATGAGCTTCGTGACTGCGCGCCATATGTGGCGGTGATCGGTGATGCAAGCAGAATTTCCACCATCACCAATGCAGTATACTGGGGCTATCACGCAGCGCTGGATATCTGATATCCGGCAGAGAGATATCCGATTTATATGAGAAAGGACAGAAAAAATGTTTCCCAAGAATTTTTTATGGGGCGGCGCAGTAGCTGCCAATCAGTGTGAAGGTGCATACAACGAGGACGGCAAAGGACTTTCCATCCAGGATGTCCTTCCTCACGGGATCAAAGGCCCGAGGACGGAAGCACCCACAGAAGACAATATGAAGCTGGTAGGAATTGATTTTTACCACCATTACAAAGAAGATATCAAGCTGTTTGCAGAGATGGGATTTAAGGTATTCCGTACTTCCATTGCCTGGAGCAGGATATTCCCGAAGGGGGATGAGGAAACTCCCAATGAGGCAGGCCTTAAGTTCTATGATGATCTGTTTGACGAGTGCAGAAAATACGGGATCGAGCCCCTGGTAACCTTATCTCATTATGAGACTCCGCTTTATCTTGCAGAGCATTATGACGGCTGGGTAAACCGTGATCTCATCGGATTTTATAAACGGTATGTGACTACAGTTTTCAACCGTTATAAAGATAAGGTAAAATACTGGCTCACATTTAATGAGATCAACTCCATCCTGGAATCTCCATTTATGAGCGGCGGGATCAATACGCCGAAAGAAAAACTTTCCCAGAGTGATCTTTACCAGGCAGTTCACCATGAGCTTGTAGCCAGCGCCTGGGCGACCAAGATCGGTCATGAGATCAATCCGGATTTCAAGATCGGCTGTATGATCTTAAGTATGCCGGTATATCCGCTGACACCTGATCCCTCGGATGTTCTTGCTGCCATGGAACAGGATCACAAGAACATGATGTTCGCAGATGTCCATGTCCGCGGCTGCTATCCGGGATATGCGAAACGTTATATGCGGGAAAACGGCATCAGCATTTCTGTGACGGATGAGGATATGGAAATCCTGAAAAACACCGTAGACTTTGTTTCCTTCAGTTATTATGTCAGTGTCTGTGCCACAGCAGATCCGGAAAAAAATGTCCGGGGAGAGGGAAATCTTCTGGGCGGTGTGCCAAACCCGTATCTGAAAGCCAGCGACTGGGGCTGGCAGATCGATCCGAAGGGACTTCGCTATATTCTGAACACACTCTGGGACCGCTACCAGAAACCACTGTTTATCGTGGAGAATGGTCTTGGTGCGTTTGATCAGCTGATTCAGGGTGCAGATGGCGAGATGACCGTAGAAGACGATTACCGCATCGCTTATCTCAGAGATCACATCCGCCAGATGGAAGAGGCTGTCATGGATGGCGTGGATCTGATGGGATACACCACCTGGGGATGCATCGACCTTGTCAGCGCATCCACGGCAGAGCTTCGCAAACGTTACGGATTCATCTACGTGGACCGCAACGATGACGGAAGCGGAACTATGAAGCGTTATAAGAAAAAGAGTTTCTACTGGTATAAGCATGTGATTGAGACCAATGGACAGGAACCATAGATAATAAAACTTCCGGGAGTATGTTGTCCAGCTCCCGGAAGTTTTGATATTTAAGAAAATTTATTTCTTCATATTCTCCCGTACCTTCGTAGGTGTGCACCCGAAGTGTTCCTGGAACATTCGGCGGAACAGCTTATAATTTTCAGAAATATAATTCAGTACAAGGTTCAGCCGATCCAGATCTTTTTTCTGCTGGCTTAAATCACTTTGAAAAACTTTTACACGGAAATTGTGGTACAGCTGGAACAGAAGTTCAAAGATCAGGCTGTTAAAGCGCAGGATAAATCCATCCGGCCGGATATCATCAATGATCTGCAGCTGTTCCAGGGTGGTTTTCAGCATTTCAATCTTTGTCTTTTTAACAGGATCTTTGGTCTGATAGTCCCAGAAAAATACCAGCTGCTGGACATTGGGAATATATTTTTCCATAAAATCCAGCGGAATCTGAAGAACGATAGCTTTATTTGGAACGGTACATTTTGTGGAATGGATGATGTTGGCATTGATCAGGATACAATCTCCGGGGTGGAGGGTATGACTGGAAGATTCCACGATAACATCCAGTTCGCCCTCCTGTATATAAATGATCTCAACAGCCCGGTGCCAGTGGAAAGGAATGTAGCTTCCATTATCTGTGGACGTATAAAATTTGACATTTGTGATACCTGAGTAATCTATGATCTCATAGGAAATTCCGTTTTTATCCATATAACCTCCTTAAAAAGAGAATATCGACCTATATATTAGAGCTTTTCTGACCTAATCTGTGCAGAATCATTATGATAGTATAATACCATAAAACAAAGCTCCATGGCCATGGAAAAGCGAAAGAAAAAACAGGGAGAGGTAAAAAAATATGAATCAAAAGAGTAAATTGACCTTTGGAAAAATATTTGAGCGTTTTTCTTATGGATGTGGTGATTTTGGCTGTAACATCATCTACACGGCGATGTCTGCATTCCTTCTGTTTTCTGTTTCTGCATCCTGGGCTTCCACGCCGAAACTTGTATATGTATTCATTACATACAACCTTGTTTCCACAGTGATCTATACAGCCATCAACGTGCCATATTCCGCACTGAACGCGCTGATGACACAGGATCCATATGAAAGATCTGTTTTAAGTATTTTCCGTAACCTTCTGGCAACAGCCGGAACACTGACCATCAATACCTTCACACTTCCGCTTGTAGAATACTTCGGAAACAATGCAGCAGCATGGACAAAAACATTCGTAGTATTCGGTTTCGTAGCGGTCGCCGCATTTTTATGCACCTTCTTTGGAACAAAAGAGCGTGTACGGGCAGCAGAAAATGAAGGTGAAGTACAGACAGAAGATGTACCGTTTGTAACAGGAATCAAAGCACTTTTTAAGAACAAATACTGGATCATGATGACAGGAATGCTTGCCCTTTTCTTCCTGATGTATTCTGTCAACGGAGGAGCAACGGTATACTATGCAAAAGATATCCTGGGCGATAAAAATCTGGTAAGTACCATCAACGGAATCTTTAACATCGTACAGATTTGCGGCATGTTCTTCATTGCCATGCTGGTAAAAAAATTCGGAAAAAGAAATGTATTTGCACTTGGTCTTGTTCTGGATATTGTGGGAATGCTGGTACTGAATTTTTCCGGCGGTTCCATGGCGATCATCGTGGTTTCCAGTGTGATCCGTGGAATCGGTAATGCCTGCGGCGGTGCTACCATGTGGGCTATGGTTTCCGATACCATTGATTATGGTGAGTGGAAAACAGGCTGCCGTACAGAGGGACTTGTAAACAGTGCCTGCAGCTTCGGATACAAGATCGGTAACGGAATCGGTTCCGCACTTCTTGGTCTGATCCTTGAGATCGGCGGATATGTTGGAACAGCAGCAGTACAGACAGAATCTGCACTGACGTCCATCAAAGTATGCTTCGTATGGATTCCGATCCTTGTTTATGCCTGCGGCCTTGTGATCATGAAATTCTATCATCTGGATAAAGAATTCGATGGAATCATCGCAGATCTGAAGGCACGTGCACAGAAATAGAAAAGGAGATCAGAGAGAGTGAACATCAAAGGCGTTAATCTTGGAAACTGGCTGGTGCTGGAAAAATGGATGAGTCCGGCATTATTTGAGGGAACCACCGCAGAGGATGAATATTATCTTCCCACACAGCTTTCCCCGGAGGCATATGAGGCAAGAATAAAGATCCATCGTTCAGAATACATTACAGAGCGTGATTTTGTAACCATAAAAAGCATGGGAATGGAGTCTGTCCGGATTCCGGTGCCATACTTTATCTTCGGCGACCGGAAACCATTTATCGGCTGCATCGAAGAACTGGATAAGGCCTTTAACTGGGCGGAAAAATACGGACTTACCATTCTCATTGATCTTCATACAGTACCCTTAAGCCAGAACGGTTTTGACAACGGAGGCATCAGCGGTGTGTGCAAATGGGCACAGAATCCTGATGAAGTAGAGTTTGCATTAAGCGTTCTGGAACGTCTTGCAAAGAGATATGGAAACAGAAAAGGCCTGTTTGGAATCCAGCCGTTAAATGAGCCCATCACAGAAAATATGTGGGAAACCATGGATATCCAGAACCGTTATGCTCCGGCAGATCAGGAGATGGCAAAAGGCTCCGCACCGATCACAATGAAATTCCTGAGACAGTTTTATCTGGATGCCTACGACCGTATCAGTGCCTATATGCCAAAAGATAAGTACGTTGTGATCCACGATGGCTTTGAACTGATGGAATGGAAAGATTTCATGCAGGAAGAGAAATATTCCAATGTGATCCTGGATACCCATCAGTATCTCATGGTTGCGGAGGCCAGAGGATGCAGCCAGACTATTGAAGGCTATCTGAAATATATCAGAGAAGAACTGGAACCACAGATCACAGAGATGGAAAAATATTTCCCGGTGATCTGCGGCGAGTGGTGTCTGTTTAACTCCCTTGCCTGCGGCTGTGACACAAAAGGCGGCCAGAGCGTGCTCAACGGAGTGGAAGGGAGCCGGCAGGAAAGCTTTTCACTGGAGAAGAAAAAAGAAATCTATGAAGCCCTTGCAAAGGCACAGCTGGAACTCTGGGAGAAAGGCAGCGGTTATTATTACTGGAGCTACAAGCTTCTGACTGATACGGTAAATACTCCCGGATGGATCGGATGGGACAGCTGGGATCTGGGAAGATGTTATGACTTTGGCTGGTTTCCGGCTGATAAAGGAGGATGTTAAAATGATCGTAAATCCAATACTTCCGGGTTTTAATCCGGACCCTTGTATCTGCAGAAAAGGCGACGATTACTATATGGCAGTTTCCACATTTGAGTGGTTTCCGGGAATCCCGGTCTACCATTCCAGAGACCTGAAAAACTGGGAGCTGTACACACACGTAATTACAGACGATGAAAAAGTAGATCTCAAAAAACTTCCAAGTGCAAAAGGAATCTGGGCACCCTGCCTGACCTACTGCGAGGAAGAGGATATGTTCTACGTTGTCTATGGAGTAATGAATTCCATGAACGCCAGATATTTTGACGTGGACAATTTCCTGATCTGTGCAAAAGATATCCGTGGACCGTGGAGCGAGCCGGTTTACCTTCATTCCTCCGGTTTTGATGCGTCACTTTTCCATGACACCAATGGCAAAAAATACGTGGTATCCCTGGAGTGGGAAACAAGAGAAGGCTACGAGAAGCCAGGGGCTATCTGTATGGTAGAATATTCTCCTGAGAAAAAAGAGATCATCGGTTATCCGAAGCGGATCTGGAGAGGCGGTACAGACAGAGGCTGCATCGAGGCACCGCATCTCACAAAACGAGGCGAGTATTACTATATCATGTGTGCAGAGGGTGGCACCGGATATAATCACTGCGTTACCATGGGACGTTCCAAAAATGTCTGGGGCCCATATGAAAAAGATCCGAAGAATCCCATCGTTACCAGTGTTCCGGGAGAATCCTACGAGCGCCAGGATCCAGACCATCTGAAACCAAAGTACTATAATCCGGACTCTGTACTTCAGAAATCCGGTCATGGAAGCTATGTGGAACTTCCCACAGGAGAAGTTTATCTGGTCCATCTCTGCTCCAGACCTTTTGTACCGGAACTTCGCTGTACACTTGGAAGAGAGACGGCCATTCAGAAAATGATGTGGACCGAAGACAACTGGCTCCGCATGGCGGATGGAAGCAATCTGGCGAAGATCGAAGTGCCGGAAACCTCCCTTCCGGAATACCCGGTGGAAAAAACTCCGGATTTTGACGATTTTGATGGAGATGAGCTTGGGAACTTCTATTATTCTCCAAGGATCATGCCCCAGCGTTTTGCAGATGTGAAAGCAAGAAAAGGTTATGTACGCCTTCGTGGACAGGAATCCAGAACCTCTCTCAACAAAGTAAGTATCCTGGCCAGAAAGCTTACAAGCGTATACGCACGGATCACCACAAAGATGGAATTCACACCGGAAGTACACCAGCACAGTGCAGGTCTGATCCTGTATTACGACAACATGAATTACATCAATCTCCGGAAATATTACAGTGAAACCCTGGGACAGAGCGCCCTGTCTATCATCCATCTGGAAAACGGAGAAAAAACAGAGTTCCTGAACACCAGAATCCCGGTAGAAGATAAACCGATCTATCTGAGACTCTATATTGAGGGAAGAAAATCCTGGTTTGAGTGGAGCTATGACGGAGAAAATTACGAAAAGATCGGACGCATTTTTGATACCACAAGATTTTCTGACGAGTACTGTAAATACGGAGAGTTCACAGGAACTATGGTAGGAATCACCTGTGCAGACCGCGTTCTCCACAAAAAATGTGCAGACTTCGACTTCTTCGAATACATTGCAGATGAGAACCGGATGGTAGAGTAAAAAGATATTAAAAAAGCTATTGAAAAAAGAAAATGTTTGTAGTAATGTAGTAGCTACAACGCTTACGAAAAGGAAGACTGTTTCGGGTGGGCAGTCTTCTTTTTCTGTGTATTTTTGGATGAAGGAAAATAAAAAAAGGGGGATGAATTTATGGAGAAGGTGAAAGCGAAATCTTCTTTTTTCCGGAAGTTCGTAGGGGATAAGAAGTTTTATCTGATGGTTCTGTCCATTGCGGTGCCGATCATGATTCAGAATGGTATCACGAATTTTGTCAGTCTTTTGGATAATATTATGATCGGGCGGATCGGTACAGAGCAGATGTCCGGTGCGGCGATCGTCAATCAGCTGATCTTTGTGTATAATCTCTGCATTTTCGGCGGGGTATCCGGTGCAGGGATTTTTACAGCCCAGTATTTCGGACAGAAGGATCACGAGGGTGTCCGTCAGACACTTCGTTATAAACTCTGGATGGCAGTGATCCTGACAGCACTTACTATTGTACTGTTTCTTACAGCGGGAGATTCTCTGATCAGCATGTATCTCAGGGGAGAGGGAACCGCACGGGAAATCCGGGATACACTTGTCTATGGAAAGCAGTATTTATGGATCATGCTCCTGGGACTTCCAGCATTTATGATGGTGCAGGTCTATGCAAGTACCTTACGTGAATGCGGTGAGACTGTACTTCCCATGAAAGCCGGGATTGTGGCAGTGCTGATCAATCTCACATTTAATTATTTTCTGATCTATGGTAAATTCGGATTCCCGGAACTGGGAGTGAGAGGTGCTGCTGTTGCGACGGTACTTTCCAGATATGTGGAAGCGTGCATTGTCCTGACATGGACACATAAGCATACGGAGAAGAATATTTTTGCTAAGGGCCTGTATTCCACATTGAAGGTTCCTGCAAATCTCACAAAGAAGATCCTGATCAAGGGAACACCACTGCTTCTCAATGAAACTTTATGGGCAGCAGGAGTAGCCATGCTGACACAGTGTTATTCGGTCCGTGGTCTGAATGTGGTAGCAGGATTAAATATTTCCAATACTATCAACAATGTATTTAACATTGTATTTATCGCACTGGGAGATTCTGTAGCCATTGTTGTAGGACAGCTTCTTGGTGCCGGCAAGATGAAGGAAGCCAGGGATACAGACAACAAGATGATTGCATTTTCCGTATTCTGCTGTACCTGTGTGGCTGCTGTGATGTTTGTGATGGCACCACTGTTTCCGAAACTTTACAACACCAATGCCGAGGCCCGTACTCTGGCGAAATATCTTATTATGATCACAGCATTTTTTATGCCCCAGAATGCATTCCTGCATGCAACGTATTTTACTTTGCGCTCCGGTGGAAAGACTATCATCACATTCCTGTTTGACAGTGTGTTTATCTGGGTGGTCAGTGTGACGATCGCATTTACCTTAAGCCGTTTTACAGGACTTCCTGTACTTGGGATTTACGCAATGGTCCAGGCTGCGGATATGCTGAAATGTGTCATTGGGTTTATCCTCGTAAAAAAAGGCGTATGGCTTCAGAACATCGTCTCATAGAATTTTTTGAAATCTTCCGGGAGGGGTGCTTCCAGGGAGATTTCTTTTTTGGCATTTTCAGTGCAGGGAATGGAAGAAAGGATGCCTGAAGTCGTTTCACCAGCTGGAAAAGGTGGATGAAATTTAAGTTTCCATGCGTGGAGGGCAGCCCTGGAAAAAAGATTCGTTGTGTCCGATAAATGGTACAGGGAATCACCCAGAAGCGGATGCCCCAGAGATGCCATGTGGACACGGATCTGATGAGTGCGGCCGGTTTTCAGGCGGAGCATTACAAGGGATGCAGAGATCCTGGAACCGGGGGCAGTGGATTTCAGGACGGAATATAAAGTTACCGCCGGTTTGCTCCCTGGGAGGGAACTGCCCGGAGAGATGACCATTTTCAGACGGTTATCCGGATCTGGGGTAAGGGGAGTTGTGATCGCATGAAAGGTTCCGTCTGTATCTTCCAGCATGGAACCGGAAACCGCGGCCAGATAGGTTTTCTCTGAAATTCCATTTTCCCGTTGTTTTTGTAATCTGGCGGCAGCAGTCTGATTTCGGGCAAAAAGCAGGATGCCGGAAGTTTCTTTATCTAGCCGTCCGATAGACCGGACTTTGGTAGGCTCATCTTTGGAACGGAAATAGGCGGCAACCTGGTTGGAGAGGCTGTCGCTGTAGTGGGAACCGGAGGGGTGGGTGACCAGTCCGGCGGGTTTGTTTACTGCGAGAATGTCCTGGTCTTCGTACAGGATCTCCAGCTCAGGAAGAAGCTGTGACGTTGTAGACGGTGAATGGTAAATATGAGAATTGGCATCAGAACCTGCAAATTCCGAAGCTGTAGAATCAGAATATGAACCTGAGTCTGTGGAAAGTGGGAAAGAGTGACTGTCTGAACTGATAGTAAAAGATGACGACTCCAGATGCAGAGAGTCAACATCATCCGTTTCCAGGCATACCGTAATCTGATCTCCTGGATAAGCAGTTTCTGTTACACGGCACTGCTGTCCGTTTTTTTGGACACCACTGGGACGGAACTTCGCCTGGCTGATCTGCTTTTTTGTAAGACCGGCCTGGGTGCGAAGAAAGTGGGAGACAGGTGCCGGGGCAGCTGTTTCCGGGATATGGATAGTAAGATAGCGGTTCATTATAGTTCTCCTTATCTGTGCTGATAATAAAACACAGCAACCTGTGTCCGGTCCCTCAGCTGCAGTTTATCCAGAATGGAACTGAGATAATTCCGTACAGTTCCCTCACTGAGAAAAAGCTCCGCGGCAATCTCCTTATTGCTGTATCCGTTGGCAATCAGCCGGATGATATCCAGTTCCCGTTCATTGATATTTCTGGAAGCATAATCAAATCCGTCGGAGGACTGCAGAAGCTCCGGGATCTTGGACATGATCTCTGTACCGAATACGGTCTGACCGGAATAAACCGCCTGTAGCGCCGGAAGAATGCTGGCGTAATCCTGCTTCAGGAGATAGCCCTTTGTGCCGAGGCGGAGAGCTTTTATAATATATTCATCATCAGAAAATGTAGTCAGAAGAAGAATTTTTGCCTCAGGAAATTCACCCAGGATCTTTCTGGAAGCTTCCAGTCCGTCCATTCCTTTCATACGGATATCCATCAGAAGGATATCCGGAAGATATTCTTTATACAGGGAGCAGGCCTCTTCACCATCAGAGCCGGTGGCAGCCACCTGGATATCCGGATTTGCCTCAAGAATGGTTTTTAATGCACCTGAAACCAGGCAGTCGTCGTCTACGATTATAATTTTCATATTAAAATCTCCTGTTTATGAGTTATAAAAATCAAATTACAGATCAGGAAAAACAGACTGATCCAATACGCCAGAAAAGTACTTTGACCAAATCAGGAAAGTTCCTGGCAAGGTGAGAAATATCTTCCAGATTCAATTGGAAACAGATTTCGGAATCGTTACAAAGATCCGAAAACCCTTCTCCTGTGTAATCTGGACTGTACCACCCAGCGCCTTCACACGGTCCCGGATATTGGACAGCCCCATGCCGCCGGAAACATTTTCCATCTTATTGCTGTCCGTCTCAGCGTGAATATCCGGAATTTCATGCCCCAGCGTACCATTATCCTCGATACAAAGCTGATAAAGGGCAGGATGCTCCCGGAGAAGAATATTGACGGAATCCGCATTACTGTGCCGCATCACATTGGAAAGCCCTTCTTTTGTAATACTGATCAGACTGTATTTCACCTCTCTTGGAACCTGCCTGGACATATCATAGGTGAGGGTTACCGGGCAGAAGCTGAAATCTTTTACAAGTCCCTTTATGGCATCTTCCAGATTCACCGCATCATCGTGAAGATCATGGACACTGGAACGGATGCTGTTCATGGCGCCGTTCAGAGATTCTTCCAGATTTCCAAGAAGAGGATCAAGGGATTCATCTTTGTTGATGGTTTTGCAGGCAGCAGTCATAAGAATGGAGCGGGAGAGCACATGGCCTACATTGTCATGGATTTCCCGTGCGATCCGGTTTCGCTCCCTGAGAGTTGCAGCATAGATCTCATAATCCTGTTTTTCCAGAAGCGCCTTGTTTTTTTCGGAAAGAAGAAGTGCGTGTTCTTCGCTGTCATCACGGCTCTGACGGAAATTCCGGGCAAGGAGTTCATATTGCCTGGTATGAGACCAGAGAAAAAACGCCAGGATAAAACCAAAGATTCCGGCGAGACAGAGAATTTCCGGAAACTTGTGGAACTGAAAAGCAAGGAGTCCCCAGAATGGAAGTTCCACCACTGCCAGAAGAAAAAGTCTGGCAGATAATGTCTGATACAGAAGCAGTGGGAAAAACAGAAGAAGATCCGTAATCCACAGGGAACAGAACCCAAAAACCACATAACTTCCGGCAAGAACCGGAAGGATATTTCCGGAGGTTTTCAGCACTGGTAGAGAATTGTAGGGCCAGGATTCTGTTTCAGATGTTCTGCACAGATAAGTAACGCAGCCAAGGATCACTGTAAAAAGGAGGGAGAATACAAGGGACTGATCTGCAGGTACATAAAAAAATGCCAGCATACTGTATAAGAGTAATATGGCGGAATCTGTAAAATAACGCATAAAAAAAATAAACCCTCCTTTCCCGGAATTACAGCAATGTATTTTCATTATAGTATACCAGCTCCTTACCTGCAAAGAAAAATCTGTTTTCTTACAAAAGACATGACATTTGTCATCCGCAGTTAATGACATCCCACACTTGGAGCAGACAGAAGAAAAAGTTATAATGGCATCATAAAAGAAATATAAATTTCTGAGATAAAACAGAAAAGTCCCGTTTAATGGACTGTGAAAAAGGAGGAAAAAATATGCCACAGGGTATGGTTCACATAGAAAATCTGGTAAAACGGTATGGTGATCTTACCGCACTGAATCATCTGGATCTGGATATCCGGGAAGGTGAGATCTTTGGATTGCTTGGCCCCAACGGTTCCGGAAAAACAACGGCCATCAGCTGTCTGTTGTCCCTGCTGAAATACGACAGAGGTCAGGTGGAAATTTTCGGGGAAGAGATGAAACCGGACAGCTATAAGATTAAAGAACAGATCGGCATCGTGCTTCAGAATGTAGCCGTTTTTGAGGAACTGACAGTACAGGAAAATATTGATTATTTCTGCGGCCTTTACATAAGAGACAAGAAACGAAGAAAAGAGCTGGTGGAGGAAGCTATTGAATTTACAGGCCTGGAAGATTTCCGGAAAATGCATCCCAGGAAGCTTTCCGGAGGTCTTCTGCGCCGACTGAACATTGCCTGCGGGATCGCTCACAAACCAAGGCTGATCATCATGGATGAGCCAACGGTAGCCGTAGATCCTCAGAGCAGAAACAAGATCCTGGAAGGAATCCAGACACTGAACCGGCAGGGCTCCACCATTATCTACACTTCCCACTACATGGAAGAGGTAGAGCAGATCTGCACCAGGATCGCCATCATGGATCACGGAAGAGTGATCGCGCAGGGAACAAAAGAGGAACTGAAGCAGATGATCAAAACAGGAGAGACCATCACAGTGGAAGCCATTGCCCTGGAAGAAAAAAATCTCCAGGATATCCGCACACTGGATCATGTGTTTGATGTGCAGTACGAAAAACAGGTGCTGGTCGTGCGCTGTACCGATGCCAGGCATAACCTGATCCGTCTTCTTAATTATCTGCAGAGCCAGGATATTTCTTTTGGAAGAGTCTTTTCGGAGCTTCCTACACTGAACGATGTATTTCTGGAGATCACCGGAAAACAGCTGAGAGATTAGGAGGTGAGCTGAAATGCTGCATTTACTGAAATACAGTTTTCTTTCCAAGGTCCGGAATTTTAATATCATCTTCTGGCCGCTGGTTTTTCCACTTGTGCTTGGAACTTTTTTCTACTTTGCATTTGGAAATATCAATGAAGCAGATTTTCAGACCGTTCCGGTGGCAGTTGTGAAGAAAGATACTGCAGATACGTTTTTCCTGACCTATCTTGATCAGGTGGAAAAAAGCAGCCCGGATCTTTTAAAGGCAGAAGAAATGCCGGAAAAGGAAGCACTGGAAGCCCTGCAGGATAAAAAAATAAAAGGAATTTATTATGTGGGAAAAGATCCTTCCCTTACAGTAGCAGGGACCGGAATGGAAGAGAGTATTCTCCAGACAGTTCTTGACAGCTGTGGGAATACCAGAGCAACCATCACCAACATTATGAAAAAAAATCCCCAGATGGATATGAAAACCATGAAAACCCTGTTAAGCTCTCAGGATTTGGTAAAGGAAGTTTCCCTTGGGGGCCGTACCATTGACGGAAATGTGCAGTTCTTTTACGCACTGATCGCCATGGCCTGCCTGTACGGATGCTTTATCGGTTTTGGCTCTTCTATCGGGATCCAGGCCAACATCACACCTCTGGCAGCCAGACGTTGTGTGACACCGACCCATAAGCTGA
Organism: Blautia sp. MSK.20.85; assembly: GCF_013317245.1. Lineage (NCBI taxonomy): Bacteria > Bacillati > Bacillota > Clostridia > Lachnospirales > Lachnospiraceae > Blautia > Blautia sp. MSK.20.85. The sequence continues at coordinate 4,251 of NZ_JAAIUN010000036.1, read as the reverse complement.
AACTGATCCTTACAGACCAGCTGGCATCTTTTGCCTTGGGCTATATGGACGTGATCATTCTGATCCTGTATCTCCGTTATATTCTCAATCTGGATTTTCAGGGACAGATGGGAAAAATGTTGGTGGTATCTTTTTTCGGAAGTCTCATCGGCGTATCCATGGGAATGTTTATCGGTAGCTTTGGAAAAATGCAGGAAGGTGCCAAGATCGGGATCATGCTTGGAATCTCCATGGTAAGCAGTTTCCTTGCGGGACTGATGAACGGAAATATGAAGGATATCGTGGAAAAAAGTGCCCCGTTTGTAAACCGGATCAATCCGGCATCACTGATCGCCGATGCATTTTACTGTATCAATGTATATGATGATACAGCCAGATATTACAGAAGTCTGGCTACACTGGCAGTGATGTGTGTGGTGCTGGTAATGGCATCCTTTTTCATGGTCAGGAGGGAACGTTATGACAGTATTTAAAGGCTATATGAGAATTATGAAAAAAAATACAGGCCTGATCCTCCTGTATCTGTGCATCTTTTTCGGGGTGACAATGGCACTTCAGGCAGCAGCCGGTAAGGAAACCTATACCAGCTATGAAAGTGAAAAAATAAAGATCGGTGTGGTGGATAAAGATAACGGGCCACTGGCAGAAGGACTGGTAAAATGGTTTGAAAACACCCATCATGTGACTATGCTGGAAGACAATAGGGAGAAGCTTCAGGAAGAGCTTTTTTACAGAAATATAGAGTACATCGTGGTGATCCCTGAGGATTTTTATGAGAGCTGTATGGTAAACGGGGAAAGTATTTCCGTGACAAAGGTGCCTGGATCCTACTCAGCATATTATGTAGATCAGCAGCTTGAGAACTGCCTCAACACCATGCGGACATATCTGGAAGCCGGTTTTTCCAAGGAGGAAGCGGCAGCAGCGATCCTGGATGAAAAAAGAGGAGAAGTCACCATGCTGGATACAGACGGAAATGGCAGTACCCCTGGATGGCTCTATTATTTCCGCTATATGCCATATCTGTTTCTTGCTGTGCTCTGCTATGTCATGGGATATGTGCTGATGGCTTTCAAAAAAAATGATATTCCTGAAAGAATGCAGGCGTCGGCAGTCTCGGCAAGAAGACAAAGCCTGGAAGGACTTCTGGCCATGTTTGTCATGGGCGGGGGCTTATGGGGAATCGGTATGGCAGGTGCCATTCTTATGTATGGAAAAACATTTCCAGGTTCAGAGAACTTCGGATACTATGTACTGAACACCCTGGTGATGATGGCAGTGGCACTTTCTCTTTCCTACCTGATCGGGCTTTTTGTAAAAAACAGCAACATGTTAAGCGGCATTGCCAATATTCTGTCTCTTGGAATGTGTTTTCTGTGTGGCGTGTTTGTTCCCATGAATGTTATGGACAGAAACGTCCTGAAGGTGTCTCAGTTTCTTCCTGTGTACTGGTATGAAACCGTAAATGAGACTCTTGGAAGTTACAGCCACCTCACGAGGGAGGCAGCTGTATCGGTCTGGAAAGGCATCGGCCTGGAAGCCATGTTTGCCATGGTGTTTGTCTGCATGATCCTGGCAGTGACCAGGTCTCAGAGGCAGAAATAAACAGAAGTAACTGAAGAAGATCAGTCCCAGTTTTCATCCGGGTATTTCATATTCCATTCTTTACGAAGATAGGTCATGATATCCATAACGTCTTTTGTATAATTCAGATATAAGCCGGAGGTATCACGTGTAAGAACTGCATGTTCCATATCCTCCATCTCATAAAGCAGTGCATCGGAAGTGTCACCGCAGGAAATTTCAGTTTTTTCTCCTGTCTCTGCATCCACGATCACTGCTTTATCTGCACGTGGATATTCCATGATCTCGATATAACCTTTCTCACAGCTGATCATGGCACGTTTCGGCTGTTTGGAGTGCATGGAAAGTGCGACAGTCGCCATCTGACCGGAAGGATTTTTAAGAAGAATGGTTGCCTGCTCATCAGAACCGGTAGGAGAAGGCTTCCACTGGCTTAAGATCTCATCCGGTTTTTCATCCATAAAACTTCGGACAATGGAGAGTGCGTAAACACCGATATCCAGCATGGCACCGCCTGCCAGGTTCATATTGAAAAAGCGGTTGTTCATGTTATATTCTTTAAAACTTCCAAAATTCATGGTGATCATCTGGACTTTTCCCAGAGAGCCGCTTTTGACTGTTTCCCAGAGTTTTTTGTAAATGGGCATATGCCAGATGGTCATGGCCTCGGCAAGAATGAGATTTTTTTCCCTGGACAGAGCGATCATTTCATCCAGCTCACGGCTGTTAAGGGCGATGGATTTCTCCACAAAAAGGTGCTTGCCGTGAAGCAGTGCTTTTTTCATAAAGGCATAATGGGTATTGTGAGGACTTGTAATGTAGATAATATCCACATTTTCGTCAGTAAACATTTCATCAATTTCTGAATAAACCTTCTGTACACCGTATTTTTCTGCAAAGGCAACGGCTTTCTCAGAGGTACGGTTTCCAACTGCATACAGCGGTTTTCCCATTTTCTGAAGTGCCTGCGCCATCTGATTGGCGATCACACCGGTACCAAGAACTGCCCAGTTTAAACGTTCTTTCATGATCAAATCCTCCCTGTGAATGAAAAATATAAAAAGTATATAAATTTTCACTTTTAAAATATGAGGTTATTATACTAACCTTACGAAGAAAACGCAATGGGCAGATTTACCAACATTGCGAATATCTGTTTTATAAAAAGAAAAGCAGGAAAAATTCCGTATCTTAACAAATATTAAGAAAAATATTATTTCTTCTGTAAGGTTACGACCTTACGATAGCTTCAGATGAACAAAAGAACACAACATAAAGGTTCCGGCAGCAGTTATGTTACTGGATCAAAAGGAGGATAAACATGGATATTGTAAGGCCAGCCATTGCAGGAACTTTGGAATCCAGCGACTGCCAGGTAACTGTAGAAAAAGGAGAAGGAAATGTAGATTTTTCCCTGGAAAGCTCCGTGATCAACCAGTATGGAAACCAGATCCGTAAAGTAGCACTGGAAACTCTGAAAAATCTTGGCGTCAGCGACGTAAAACTTACCATCGTAGACAAAGGTGCACTGGATTGTACGATCAAAGCACGTATTGAAGCAGCAGTTTACCGCTCTGTATTACAGACGGAACATTTACCATGGGGAGGGGCTATCCGATGAACAATCCGAACAAAAAAAGACTGAGAAGAACAATGATGTTTCTGAATGCTCAGAAACCGGGACTTATCAAAGATCCATACATTTATAAACCAGATTCTATCATGCTGGACCTAGAAGACGCAGTAGCAGAGAACCAGAAAGACGCGGCACGTTTTTCTCTGTATCATGCACTGAAAACCATCAACTATCGTGGATGTGAACGGGTAGTCAGGATCAATGGCCTGGACAGCCCTTACTGGAAAGAAGATATCCGCTGCTCTGTTGCCGGTGGATGTGATTCCATCCGTATCCCGAAAACAGAAAGTGCACAGGATGTAAAGCTTGTGGAGCGTGAAATTGCCTATGCGGAAAAAGAGTTCGGCCGTCCTGAGGGAAGCGTCCTGATCATGGCAGCTGTGGAATCTGCCAGAGGTGTGATGAAGGCTCTTGATATCTGCGAGTCCAGTGAGAGACTTTTCGGCATTGCCCTTTCCGGCGGTGATTACACAAAAGATCTTCAGACACATATTACAGGAACAGGAATCGAGCTGATGGGTGCGAGACAGAATCTTGTGATCGCGGCAAGAGCAGCAGGAGTACAGTGTTTTGATACGGTTTATACAGACCTTGACAACATGGAAGGATTCCGTCAGGATGTGGAAACCATCCATCTTATGGGATTTGACGGAAAATCCATTATCAATCCCCGCCAGATCAATGTCGTACACGATATTTACACACCAAAGCAGAAAGACATTATTTTTGCGGAAAAAGTAGTACGTGAGATCGATGAGAAAAAGGCACAGGGTATCGGTGTATTTACAGTAGACGGAAAAATGATCGACATTGCCTTTTATGATGGTGCAAAGAGGACCATCGCACTGGCAAAGGCTTCAGGCGTGTATAAGGGGGATTTAACCTCTTCTAGCAAGAAGACTCCCACCTCTAAGGTGGGAGATGAATTGCGTCTGTTACCCACGACAAACGCATGAGTAAATAAATTGTGAACACACCCCTTTTCTAGTAAAATAAAAGAAAAAGGGGTGTTATTTATGCAGGAATTATTA
>NZ_JAAIUN010000132.1:0-314 GCF_013317245.1 Blautia sp. MSK.20.85 | reverse complement strand
GGAATATCTGGATGCAGAGGATTTTCGGCATATTACGGACTTCAATCAGCTGAAAATATTAGGACATCTGGGAAGTGCAGTCAACGAAATCAGCAGGCCAGTCCTGATGCAGATTGGACGGTATGTGTTGAATGATCTGGAAAATGACCTGAAAATGGTTGCAAAAGAAAAAGAAGTAGTCTATAATGAATTTAACACGTTAATTCGTGAAAACAAAACAAATAACACAGAAAATAGAGAAGAAAATAAGGAGGAAACGGACTATGAGAGAGATCAGTTACAGCCAGAACGGAGAGTATCAGATTCCGGATATC
>NZ_JAAIUN010000035.1:0-35245 GCF_013317245.1 Blautia sp. MSK.20.85 | reverse complement strand
TGTCAATGAGAAAGAAAAGGTTCGTAGTAAGTTTGCGTCCAATTAAGTATTTAGAAGAGCTTTTAGAAGCTTAAAAAGTAGAAAAAAATAGAATTTGCAGTTGCTAACCATTCATGCGTTTGTCGTGAAGATCTGGTGATTATCCTTGCTTTTATACTGGTATCGGGCTATACTAATGAGACATATATCTGATTAATGGAGGGTTTTACAAATGAAAATTGCAGCAACATACGACAACGGAAATATTTTCCAGCATTTTGGAAAAACGGAGTTTTTCAAGGTGTACGAGGTAGAGGATAACAAGGTTGTTTCCAGTGAAGTGATCGGTTCCAATGGTACCGGACATGGTGCACTTGCAGGACTTCTTGCAGAGCAGGGAATCAGCGTTCTGATCTGTGGAGGAATCGGCGGTGGAGCACAGAGTGCACTTGCTGAGGCTGGTATTGAGTTATGTTCCGGAGCACAGGGTGATGCAGATGCGGCTGTAGAGGCTTATCTGAAAGGTGAGCTGGTATCTACCGGTGTGAACTGTGATCATCATCATGAGGAGGGACATTCCTGCGGAAGCCATGAAGATGGACACTCCTGCGGCGGTCATGAGGAAGGACATTCCTGTGGAAACTGTGGCGGCGGATGTGGTTCCCAGCCGGCGATCACAGGTCCTAACGTTGGAAAAACCTGCCGTACCCATTACAGAGGAACCTTTAACGATGGAACACAGTTCGATTCTTCTTATGACCGTGGCGAGCCGCTGGAATTCATCTGCGGAGCCGGTCAGATGATCAAAGGCTTTGACGCAGCAGTTGCAAACATGGAAGTAGGACAGGTGGTAGATGTTCACCTGATGCCGGAAGAAGCTTACGGAATGCCGAATCCGGATGCTATTTTTACGCTTGAGATCGCACAGCTTCCAGGTTCCGAGGATCTCACTGTAGGACAGCAGGTATATCTTTCCAACCAGTACGGACAGCCGTTCCCGGTTAAAGTAAACGCAAAAGATGAGAAGACCATTACTTTCGATGCCAACCATGAGATGGCAGGTAAAGAGCTGAATTTCAGAATTGAATTAGTAGAAGTAAAATAATCAGAAACAGTGGGAGGTGCTGTATGGGAGCATATGGCATCTCTCTTTTTGTCTGAAGGAAGGTGGGTTTTCCGGTGAGGATTTCTATGATACCATTTGGATTGCTGTCCGGTTTTATGGACAGTAAAGAAATACGGATCACGGAGCTGGGAGAAGATGGATTCCGGTTTCGGCTGGCAGAAGAATGTCCGGAACCGGAGTGCTTTCTGATCTGTTTTTATGATATGAAAAAAGCCGGGTATCGGAAGGTGGAGATCCGGAAGTTTGAAATGAACGCAGTGGCGGGGACTCTGGAAGCAGAGGAACGGTGCGTACAGGAAAATGATGGCTCTTTTTTCAGGGAATATTCTGTGAGAGTAGAACAGAAAGACTATGTACAGGAAGTTCAGCGGCTGGCCGGAGAGTACAGCAGATATATTCGTCTGAAACTGGATGGCGATGATGGAGAGCTGGCGAAGGCACTGACCGGTTATCCTGCGGAACTGGATGAGGTGCATTGTGAGAGCCTGGAAGAGCAGAGGAAGCTGTGGTTTGGAGAGAATTCCAGTTCTATAAGACAAAATCCGGATGCAGATCAGAGTGTAGAAGAATCATTTTTGGACAAAGAAACAGAGTTTGCCCTGGAACTGAACAATACTTCTCTGTATGAAGAATATCTGCGTCAGCTGTTAAAGGATTTTCTGGCGTCTTACTGGCAAAAGAATTATCTCACTCACAGCTGGCTTGCAGGCCGGACACCGGAGAGATTTTATATTGGAAATCAGTTTTGCCATAACCTGTTTCCCACAGAAGAACAGCTTTTTTCTATTATGGATAAAATGCGATCGGAAGGACTGGAGATCACGCTGGCATTTTCTTATATCCGGGAATTTATGCTTCCTTCTGTGGGAAAACTTCTGGAAAAAGTGGATAACTGGTGCTGTATTCATGGGATGAATGTGGAAATCGTAGTTAATGACTGGGCCGTGGCGGAAATGCTTCATGGAAAAACATCTCATTTGTGTCCTGTTTTTGGGACACTGCTCAATAAACGGAAAAAAGATCCGCGGATGAAATATAAATCCGGTGATATCTCATTGTTTCAGCAGAACAGTCTGAATGCGGAGTTTTACCGGGATTTTCTGGCGGAAGAGTTTCATATCCACAGATATGAATGGGAATCCTGCGGTTATCCACAGGAGTTTCCTCCTGGGAAAAACAGCCTTCATCTGCCTTTTTATCAGACAAATACTTCCCAGTATTGTCCGCTGTATGCCCTGTGCACTACAGGGGACCGTGGCACGCAGCAGCTTGCAGAACACTGTCCGAAATTCTGCGAAAAATACGCACTGCTTTACCCGGAACATTTACACATGATGGGACGGTATAACTCTCTGTTCGGTGTGGATAAAACATTTCTGGAGTCACCGGAAATGTGGAAAAAAATAAAGGGCATAAAACCGGACCGCATTGTTGTGAATCTGTGACGGGGAGGAAAGAACTATGAAAATCACAGCTGGATTAGGCTCCATAGATGAATATGAACGTTTCGTGCAGGCAGGAGCAGATGAATTTTTCTGTGGCTATGTTCCGTTTTCCTGGGCGGAAAAATATGGCACGGTAATGCCGTTAAACCGCAGGGAAGTTCTCTGTTACAATGTGCAGCTTGGCGCATACAGTGAGCTGGAGATTCTTTCCCATATGGTGAAAAAATATAAAAAACCGGTACATCTTACTTTCAATTCCCTGTATTATCTTCCGAAGCAGTATCCGGAGATCGGGGATATCATAGAGCAGTGCATGAAACTGGGATTTCGAAGTTATATCATTGCAGATCCGGCGCTTTTTGCTTATCTGAAAAAAAGGGGGATTTCCTGCGAGATCCATCTCAGCGGAGAGACAGGGGAAGTGAACAGTGAGATGGTAAAAATGTTCCGGCGTTTTCCACTGAAGCGGATAATTTTTCACCGGAAAAATACATTCCAGGATATGCAGTCCGTGATCGCAGCAGAGAGAGAGGCGGAAAAACAGTCAGGCATCCGGCCGGAAAAAGGGATGGAATTCGAAGCTTTCGTGCTCAATGAAATGTGCCAGTTTACGGGAGCATTCTGCAATTCTCTGCATTGTGATGAGATGGGATATCTTTGCAGGGTGCCTTACTGGCTGGGTACTGTGCGGGATGACGATGTTATTCCCGAAAAGATGCGGGATCTTCAGGCGCAGGTCTGGGAGCGGGAACCAGATCCATCTGCTTATGATGACATAGGCTATCTTTGCGGAGAAACAGGCTGTAGTTTATGTGCTCTGTACAGGATGAAGCAGGCGGGGATTACCCATCTCAAGCTGGTCGGCCGTGGAAATTATGTGGATCACATGGAAAAAGATATCCGGAATCTGCGGACTGCACTGGATATTCTGGAAATGGCGGAAAATGAGGAAAAATTCCAGTGTACGATAAAACGTACAGTGTTCCCCTATGGGTGCAGCGGAAGGTGTTATTATCGATAACAGAGTGTGATAGTTTTCGGTTGAAGTTGCAGTTTTGGGCGGGGTATTATAATATTAAATACTAGTACAGGATCAGGAAAGGATATTGCGAATTTATGCTGAAACAGTTTTTTAAGTATATTTTTCAGAGTATTGCAGGTATGATCGGGATATCGGTTTATATTCTGGCGGATACATTTTTTATATCGGTTCATTCCGGAGCGGACGGACTGGCTGTTCTGAATCTGATCCTTCCGGTATATGGTGTGGTATATGCCATCGGAGCCATGATCGGTATTGGTTCGGCCACCCGATTCGGGATCAACAGGGCCAAGGGGGAAAATACGGATCACTATTTTCTCCAGTCTGTTTTCTGGAGCGTTCTGTGCAGTGTGCCTTTTATCATTACAGGGATTTTTGCACCGGAAAAATTTCTGCATCTTCTTGGCGCAGATGCAGGCCTGACTGCCCTTGGAAAAAGCTATCTCCGGATCATGCTGATCACTACGCCATTATTTATGACTAATTATACATTTACTGCATTTGCGCGAAATGATCAGGGAACTTCCACAGCTATGACCGGTGCGATTTCTGCCAGTCTGTTTAATATTGTGTTTGACTATATTTTCATGTTCCCTATGAAGCTGGGGCTTGCGGGAGCGGCACTGGCGACAGCCATTAGCCCTGCGATCACCATGGCCATCTGTACCACCCATTACCTGGGGAAAAAGAATCACGTGGGATTCCGGTGGGTACGGCCTTCCATCCGTCATCTGGTTTCCTGCTGTCAGCTTGGAATTTCGGCTTTTGTGGGAGAGCTTTCCTCAGCGATTATTACGATCATTTTTAACATGCTGCTTCTTGGAATTGCGGGAAATGTAAGCGTGGCAGCTTATGGAGTGGTGGCCAATCTTTCTCTTGTTGCAATGTCCATCTTTAACGGATTGGCACAGGGAGAACAGCCTCTTATCAGCAAAAGCTACGGAGAAGGACAGCGTGACCATGTAAAAAGCCTGCTTCGCTGGAGCCTGATCGCCAGTGCAGTGCTGGAAGCGGTGACGATTCTGGTGGTGTGGGGATTTACGGATAACCTGATTGCTGTTTTTAACAGTGAAAATAATCAGCAGCTTCTGGATTATGCCCACGTGGGACTGCGGATTTATTTCCTGGGATTCCTGTTCGCAGGGATCAACATTATGCTGGTGGCATATTTTTCGGCAGTGGACCGTGCTGTTCCGGCAATTACCGGATCTCTTATGCGTGGAGTGATCGCCATTGCCATCAGTGCGGTGATCCTTTCCAGACTGTTTGGGATCAACGGAGTGTGGAGTTCATTTTTGAGCTCGGAGATCATTGCCTTTGTCGTACTTCTTGTGCTGGCGAAGGCAGGGGAGAAAAGAGGATTGAAAAATGAAATTTGATCGTGTAAGAAAAGAAGAGGCAGATACCGTTTTAAAATTATATCGTTCGTTGCTGGGAACGCCCTACTGTGTGTGGACAGAAGACTACCCGACAGAAAAAGAGGTGGAATTTGATTTTTCCAGAGATGCCCTGTTCTGTATGCGGGACGATGACGGGAATATCATAGGTGTGATTTCCATTGATGATGATCCAAACGTGGAATGTCTCACATGTTGGTCGAAAACCATGGTGCCGTCAGCGGAAGTCTCCCGGGTGGGAGTATACCAGGAATTTCAGAACCAGGGAATTGCCCGGAAACTTCTCGTGGGCGTGATGGAAGAACTGAAGAACCGGGGATATCAGGCCGTGCATCTCCTTGTTGCAAAAGATAATGTAAAAGCGCTCCGTTCTTATGATAAGCTGAATTTTGAGAGCGTGGGAGAGTGCGAACTCTGGGGACATATGTACTGGTGTTATGAGAAAGCATTATAGAAAGAATTGAAAAAAATATGCACTTTTCAGACTGGGTATTGATGAACAACCAGTAAGGGAGGTGCATATTTTTGTATAAATCGCAAGTGCTTCGATCATGTTTAAGATAATGTATCCGCCGACAGAGGCATTTAAATCCTCCGGCAGCTGTCCCTCTCAATTAGATGATGGGGCACAATGATCTTCGTAGCTGGAAGGTTCGGGTTTTCAATATGGCTGATCATCTGCGTAGCTGCCTCCATTCCAAGCTGTCCGGAATTGATATCAATGGAAGTCAGCTGGGGTGAGGTCAGTCTGGCAAACAGTGAGTTGTTAAAGGAAAGGATGGACAGATCTTCCGGTATGGAAATCCCCGCTTCCATGCAGATACGCTCCAGGGAAAGTGCCAGGATGTCATCACTGACCAGCATGGCGGTTGGACGGTCGTTACCTGTAAGCAGTTTCCGAAGCTCCTGAAATTCATTCTGGGATACTCCCGGAACTTCGATACAATATTCCGGCTGTACCGTCAGTCCGTGGTTCAGAAGAGCTGCCATATAGCCTGTTTTTCGGTCTGCGGAAAAGACCAGAGAATTATCGACACCCAGATATGCGATCTTCCGGTGGCCCAGTGCATAGAGATATTCGGTGGCTTCCTGTCCGGCCAGAAGGTTATCGTTATCAATATAGATCGTGTGGTTCGTGTACTGTGCCGGTTTTCCGATAAGGATATAGAGAAGTCCCTCACTGAAAAGAAAATCAATGACAGGGTCGTTCACACGGGAATAAAGAACAATAAATCCATCCACTTTACCACTTCTGGACATGGAACGGACTGCAGTCAGAATCTCCTCTTCATTCTGTCCGGTGACAATGGTGCTGATATACTGATGGGCGTTACAGTAGTGGCTGATTCCACGGATCGCCTCCAGGTAAAAAGAATTCTCATAAGTTTCTTTCGGTGACGGAGGCAGGATAATACCGATGGAACGGGAAATCTGAGCGGCCAGATTGCTGGCCTGGAAATTCGGCTCATAGCCAAGCTCTACCATGGCTTTTCGTACACGTTCCTTGGTTTCCTCACTGATGGATGGATTATTCTTGCAGGTTCTGGAAACAGTGGAAGGGGACACCCCGGCCAGAGCTGCCACATCTTTGATGGTTACTGCCATAAAATTTGCCTCCTTATGGATATGCCGGATCAAAGCGGAAGTATGCCTCTGATCCGGCTTTTTTATCTCAGTCTGATAGAGATATTGTAGTTCATAACAAGGATACTGTCAAACATATTGCACGTAAAATTGCATGAAATTGCGTAAAAACAGATGCACAGAGAATCAGGTAGTGAGATGCAGACAGATTTCTGCTTGGAATGATGAAAAACTGCACAAAATCAGGATGTAAAAATTGTAAGAAAGGTAGAAAAGACAAAAATGCATTGCACTTCATGCAAAATGGACGTATAATTTACGCAAACGGTTGCGTAAATTATATGAATATGCATCCGTGAGAGGATAATAGATAAGATGCTCTGAGATGCAGGGCTCAACATAAGGAGAGAAAAGATATGGATAAAAGAGCAGCCGGCATTCTGATGCCGATCACAAGCCTGCCGTCAGAGTACGGTATCGGATGTTTTTCAAAAAGTGCATATGATTTTGTGGACTGGCTGAAAGAAGCAGGACAGAGCTACTGGCAGATCCTTCCCCTTGGCCCGACAAGCTACGGAGATTCTCCGTACCAGTCCTTTTCCACTTTTGCGGGAAATCCGTACTTTATCAGCCTGAAGGCTCTGGTGGAAGAGGGAGTTCTTACAAAAGAGGAATGCGAGAAAGTCAACTGGGGAAAAAGGGCGGACAGCGTAGACTACGAGAAGATTTACAAAGGCCGCTATAAACTTCTCCGCAAAGCATACGAAAACAGCAACATCAGCGAGAATCCGGATTATCAGAGATTCGTGGCGGAAAACAACTGGTGGCTTTCCGACTATGCACTTTTTATGGCTGTGAAAGATCAGTTTGGCGGTGTGGAGTGGACCAAATGGGCGGAGGATATCCGTCTCCGCTGGGAAAACGCTATGGACTATTACCGCAGAGAGCTGTATTTTGACATTGAATTCCAGCAGTATATGCAGTTTAAATTCTATGAACAGTGGATGAAACTGAAAAAATATGCCAATGAAAAAGGTATCCAGATCATTGGGGATATTCCGATCTATGTAGCTATGGACAGTGCGGATACCTGGGCTCATCCGGAGCTTTTCCAGCTGGATGAGGAGAATGTGCCAACAGCTGTAGCCGGATGCCCGCCAGATGGATTTTCCGCAACAGGACAGCTCTGGGGAAATCCTCTGTACCGCTGGGATTATCACAGAAATACAGGATATCAGTGGTGGATCTCCAGACTGAGTTACGTGTTCCGCCTTTATGATGTGGTAAGAATTGACCATTTCCGTGGTTTTGATGAGTATTTTTCCATTCCGTACGGTGCGGAAAATGCCATTGGCGGCCACTGGGAAAAAGGCCCGGGAATCGATCTGTTCCGCAAAGTGGAGCAGGCCCTTGGCTGGAAGCAGGTCATTGCGGAGGATCTTGGTTATGTGACAGATTCTGTTCGCCAGCTTGTCCATGACAGTGGTTTCCCGGGAATGAAAGTCCTTGAGTTTGCTTTTGATTCCAGGGATTCCGGATGTGCCAATGATTACCTTCCGCATAACTATCCGGAGAATAGTGTGGCATACACGGGAACCCACGATAATGAGACTATTGCCGGATGGTGGAAGAGCATTACTGTAAAAGAGCGTAAACTTGCCAGAGATTATCTCTGTGATAACTGGACACCGGATAAAGATCTGTACAAATGTTTTATCAGTCTTGTGATGAGAAGCAGCGCAAAGCTTTGTGTGATCCCCATGCAGGATTACATGGGTCTGGATAACAGCTGCAGAATGAACCAGCCGTCCACAGTAGGAAAGAACTGGAAATGGAGGATCCGCAGGAGAGAGCTGACTGCGAAACTTCAGAAGGAGATCCACGGGATCGCACTTCGCTACGGACGGATGAACTGGTCCGATTAAAAGGAATATTTGTGAGGTATATTCCGTTTAAACGGGACGTAGAGGAAAGTGGAAAGATTTTAGATAGAATCGTGTTTTTTTGTGTGATATAATGCTGTTTCGTGAAGGCAGCTGTCAGTAAAGGGGGAGGCTGACAGCTGCTTTTTTCGTTTATAAAGACGCCGGGATGCAGGTGAGATGTCTGCTTTGCATGCGTCAGATTTTTTTACTAAGGGGAGAATTATGACAGGAAAAACACACGCGGCAGTCGGACTCGGAACAGTGCTGGCAGTTACACAGCCTTCCACTGTTTCCGGTCTGGTACTTGCCGCAGGAACGGGAATGCTTGGAGCACTGATCAGTGACATTGATGTGGGAACTTCCAAGTCCCATAAAGATGCGGATCGGATCACATTGATCGCGGTATTGCTCGTGGCAGCAGAGATCGCACTGAATTATTTTTGCAATTTTTCCATCTGGGAGAAGATCCGCAATGACAAATCCGTGGCACCGGTAGCTATGGGAGTTATTATTTTTATTGCAGTCTGTGCTTTTGGGAAAAATCAGCCGCACCGGTCATTTATGCATTCGATCATGGTTATGGCTATTTTGAGCGGAGCGCTTTCTATGGTATCTGTACAGCTGGTACCTTATTTTGTGGTGGGATTTGCGTCCCATCTGGTACTGGACTGTTTTAACCGGAAACGGGTACGGATCCTGTATCCTCTGCCTGGAGGGATTGCATTGGATTTCTGTAAAGCAGGAGGTTTTGTGGACTCTCTGCTTTTCAAACTGGGCTCTGTGGCGGTAATCTTTGAGATCGTGTATCTGGCTGTGCGGATGGGTGAGAGCTGGAAGTTTTTTCAGATGTAGGATGCATAGAATATCCGCTTGACTGTGCAGGACAATAAAAAAAGAGCAGATTTTCCATTGTGGTGAGTCTTCTTCACTGGACAGGACCAGTGAAGAAGATGTCCGCAAATATGGAAGATCTGCTCTTTTTTATAAATATGTAAGTGAAATTATTTTTTCTTTTTGCAGGCACATGCAGTATAAAGTACGTCTGTGGAAGAGTTCAGCGCTGTCTCGCAGGAATCCTGGATAACACCTACGATGAAACCGACACCAACTACCTGCATGGCAACGTCGTTCGGGATTCCGAAAAGGCTGCAGGCCATCGGGATCAGAAGAAGAGAACCACCGGCAACTCCGGAAGCACCTGCCGCACTTGCAGCAGCCAGGATGCAGAGGATCAGAGCGGTCGGGAAATCTACGCTGATACCAAGGGTATGTGCAGCTGCCAGAGCCATGATGGAGATTGTGATCGCAGCACCACCCATGTTGATGGTCGCACCAAGAGGGATGGAGATGGAGTATGTATCCTCATCAAGTCCAAGGTCTTTACAGAGCTCCATGTTTACCGGAATGTTGGCAGCAGAGCTTCTTGTGAAGAATGCGGTGAGACCACTGTCTTTCAGGCAGCGAAGAACCAGCGGATATGGATTCTGGCGTGTGCAGATAAAAGTAACGATCGGATTCAGTACAAGTGCTACAAACAGCATGGTTCCAACCAGTACACAGATCAGACGGCCATAGCTTAAGAGTACGCCAAGTCCCTGCTCGGAGATGGTTGTGAAGATCAGTCCCATGATACCGAATGGAGCGAGGTTGATGATCCATCTTACTGCTGTGGAAGTTGCCTCGGAAATGTTTTCGATGACGGTCTTGGTTGTTTCACTTGCGGCCTTCAGTGCAATACCGAAGATGATAGCCCATGCGAGGATACCGATATAGTTTGCGTTCACAAGTGCGTCAACCGGGTTGGAAACAATGTTCATCAGAAGGTTTTTAAGAACCTCAGCAACACCGCTTGGCGGGGTGATGTCGGAAGTATTTGTATTCTCGGAAAAAGTCAGCATGATCGGGAACAGACGGCTGGAGATAACAGCTGCCAGTGCTGAGAGTACATTTCCCAGAAGATAAAGTACAACGACGAATTTCATGTTTGTTTTCTGGCCCTTTCCCATATGGCACAGAGAGCTCATTACCAGGAAGAACACCAGGAGCGGAGCAATTCCACGGAGAGCACCGACGAACAGGTCACCGAGAATGGAGATCACAGACGCCTGCGGAATTGCAAGTCCGAGGATGATACCAACGATCAGTCCGCAGATGATACGCTTGATCAGATTGATGCTGTTCCATTTTTGAATCAGGTTTTTCATAACTACTTTCCTCTTTCCTATTGTATGAGTGGGCATTTTACTGCTTTGAAATAGAATATTACTACTGCATCACGTAAAAGCACAATATAGCAATTATATACAATTTTGTCCGCCTTGTAAAGACAAATGTACATAATTGGAGAAAAATATGAAAAAACCCGGCGTAAGGCTGTTCTGCTTACGCCGGGTTATCGTCTTTCAGCAATAAGACTCCGACCATTAAGAGTGGAGATGAATTGCGTTCGTTATGTACGTATTTTTTTGAAGCTGATAGCAAAGAAAAGAGTTTCCGCAAATCCGGTGATCCCCCATGAGAAGATATAAAGAAGATACAGCGCGGATATCGTCTGGAAATGTGCGAACACCGTGTAGATCCAGATGATACGGAATACACAGGATCCCAGGATGACGATAACGGTGGGAGGGATACTTTTTCCGATGCCACGGGAAGCAGCGATGCTGCCATCCATAAAACAGCTGAAGGCATAGCTGAAGCCCATGATCCGGATCCTCTGCATACCTGCATCGATAACAGCCGGTTCTGTAGCAAACAGCGACAGGAACTGCCGGCCAAAGATCAGAAGCAGCCCACCCAAGATCGCGCCGGAAATAAATGCATATGTAATACTGATGCCGTAGGATTTCAGCATTCGTTTTTGGTTTCCGGCACCCCAGTTCTGACCGATGAAGCTTGCACATGCAGTATAGAAAGCAAACATGACGTTATAGATCAGGGAGTCTGCATTTGCAGCGGCGGCATTTCCGGAAACCATGACTGCATCAAAAGAGTTGACACCGGCCTGTACGAACAGATTAGCAATGGCAAAGATACCGTTTTGGAGTCCTGTAGGGATACCCAGGAGCAATACGGCTTTGCAGGCCTTGGGATGAAGGCGGATCTTTCTCAGTGATACTTTGCAGTCATCGGTTCGTCTCAGGAGATGGCTCATAACCAGAAATGCAGATACATACAGGGAGATCGCACTGGCAGTTGCCACACCTGCGGCGGCCATATGGCAGACGATAACAAAAAACAGGTTCAGAAGAACATTGATCACTCCGGCAATGGAAAGATAGATCAGTGGTCGTTTCGTATCGCCGCGGGCACTTAAAACACCGTTACCAAAATTGTATACAGCCATGGCAGGCATGCCCAGAGCGTAAATCTTCATATATAAAACAGCCTGGTCGATCAGTTCCGGCTTTGTGTTCATCATGGCCAGCATCTGTCCGGAAAACAGAAGACAGATGATACAGACCAGAAGACCTGCGATGGCACAGAGAAGAAGGGATGTATGGATCGTTTCTTCCGTGCCTTTTCTGTTTCCGGCGCCAAGTTCGTGGGCTACACGGACGTTGACACCGGCACCCATGCCGATCAGGATTCCGGTAAACAAAGTGACCAGAAGCGTTGTGGAACCCACAGCTCCAAGTGCCAGGTAGTCCGCAAACCGTCCTACAACCGCAACATCGCTTAAGTTAAAAAGAACCTCCAACACCTGGGACCCCATCAAGGGAAGGCTGAAGAGGAGGATATTTTTCCAGAGAGAACCGGAAGTCATCTCTATGGAATGAGTTTTCTTTTTTTCATTTTCACACATAAAATTACCTCATAAAAAGTATATAAAATTCCTTCATCCAGGTTATACAATACTCTGTTGAAAAAGGTTTGTAAAGAGGGGAAAACCGCGTAAAATAAATATTTTTCGGGCAGATTCTACTTGACATATCCGGTGGTTCATCATAAGCTGTTGAGAGATATGGAAAAATCGAAAAGTCTTTGAAAAAAGGGGAAAAATACACATGAATAACTGGGACAATGTACGTCTGGTACCGGAGTTTAATGAGCAGGGTGTTGCCTGCTATCGTCTTGATGGCGGAGATTATGTAAACGAGTATTATATCACTTCAGAGGCAGAGACAAGAAAGCTTCTGAACACACCGGAAGTGGTAGGATATGAGGTATATAACTGTCTGATCCCGTCTACCTGCCAGATGCTTTATTATCTGAAGGAGCAGAAGAAGGTTACCACTGCAAATATTCTTTCTATCTTAAGAGGGGCGCTGAATTATCCTCTTGAGGAAGCCTGTTATAAAGAGCATATCCGTGTTCATGATATCAGCTTTCTTTCCAGCGAGCGTGTTTTTGCGGAAGATGAGATGACAGGGCTTGAGATCAAGTACAGCAAACTGACCATGGTTCCGGACAGTACTCTGATGATCGGTGATATCATCGCAAGTGGTGAAACACTGATCCATTGTCTCCGTTATGTGACTGATTTTTACAGAGAACGTGGGACAAAACTTCGTAATATTATCATCTTTACTATTGGAGGAACCAGGGGAATCGATATTCTTGAGAACCTGACAAAAGAGATCCGCGAGTTCTGGCCGGAGTTTGAAGGATTTATCACGGTATTTTATGAAGGAATTTTTTCCACCTATCAGGATAAAGGCGTTTCCGGGATCAATCTTCCGGATGTCGATTTCTACTGGAAGGGTGGAATCGTTGCACCGGAATTTCGAAGAGAGACACTTTCCATGTGCAGCCCTCTTTTTGAAAAATGTATTATCTACGATGGCGGCGCAAGACGTTATGAGATCCATGAGCATGTAGAGGAAGTCCTGGAATTCTGGGAGGGAATCCTGGAGCGCGCGGACAAGATCGACTTCAAGGAGCTTCTGGATGAGAAACTTGGCTATCCGACACCGATTAGCTACGAAGACTGGCTGGCTCACAACCACTACCAGGAGATCCGCCCTGCCGACACCAAATGGCTCTATCGTCAGGAGCAGGGATATATTGAGAGTATGAAGAACATTACACTGAGGGAACTTGCCGAGCAGAGAATCGGGGAGTTTCGAAGTGCATTGAGGAAATACATTCTGTAACAGTTCAGAGAATAAGACGTATGTAAAGACAGACCGTAGCAAGCTTGCTTGTGTAGGGCTGCCTTTATTTACGTCTATGGGCGGGACGCCCATGAAGTCTGGGAGACGGAGCTGCGAAGCAGCGCAGAGAGAGCGAAGTGAACGGTTCCCAGACTTGCTCTGAACGTACGGAGGAGAAGAGTAGTGTGCGGAACAGACCGGAGCAAGCTTTAATGTAACGCATTCTTATAATCAGAAAATTGCACTGGGAATTGTGGCAGAAGCGAAAGCAGATTATTATGATATGTTTACAAAGTTGAAAACGGAAATAGAATCAAATTGGATTTAACGGCAAAAATAAGATAATCAAAGAAAAGGAGACGATAACATGCCATATATCAAAAACATCGAACACGAAAAAGTAGTAGATCTTGCAGGTGAAGTACAGTACATGCCGGGACAGGTGGTGAGCAAAACTCTGGCGCAGAATGAGGCGGTCAGTGTGACACTTTTTGCTTTTGAGAAAGGTGAGGAGATCGGAACTCATGATTCCAAAGGTGATGCCATGGTGACGGTTCTGGATGGTGTTGGAGAATTTACCGTAGGTGGTGTAAAACATGTCTGCAAAGCAGGCGAAGCTCTGGTAATGCCGGCAACCATTCCTCATGCAGTTTATGCGGTAGAGCGTTTTAAGATGCTTCTGACTGTTGTATTTCCAATCGAGAAATAAAACGGAATAATGAACTGGATAATTATGGATTGAACGTTGCTTTCAGTATGAACAATGGTATAATAAATGATAGCAATGAGACAGTATTTTCAGAAATATTGAAAATATAAAATACAGCAGACCAAGGAGGATCCTGTAACAATGAAAATTGGAAATGATATTTATTATGTAGGTGTAAATGACCATCAGGTAGACCTGTTTGAGGGACAGTACGTAGTACCAAACGGAATGTCCTATAACTCCTACGTGATCAAAGATGAGAAGATCGCAGTTATGGACACAGTAGATACCAACTTTACAGAAGAATGGCTGGGAAAAGTAGCAGAAGTTCTGGATGGCGCGAAACCGGATTATCTGGTAGTTCAGCATATGGAGCCGGACCACGCCGCAAATATTGAGAACTTTATGAAAGCATATCCGGATACAACCGTTGTTGCCAATACTAAAACTTTCACCATGATGGAGAACTTCTTCCGTGGAATGGACCTGGAAGGAAAGAAACATATCGTAGCCAACGGTGACAGCCTGACACTTGGAAAACATGTCCTTACTTTTGTATTTGCACCGATGGTTCACTGGCCGGAGGTTATGGTCACATATGACAGCACAGACAAAGTTCTGTTTTCCGCAGATGGATTCGGTAAATTCGGAGCCCTTGATGTGGAAGAAGACTGGGACTGCGAAGCACGCCGCTACTATATCGGAATCGTTGGAAAATACGGCCCGCAGGTACAGAAGCTTCTCAAAGCAGCTGCAACTCTGGATATTCAGACTATCTGCCCGCTTCATGGACCGATCCTTACCGAGAATCTTGGACACTACCTGGAGAAATACGATATCTGGTCTTCCTACAAGGTAGAGAGTGAAGGCGTAATGATTGCTTACACATCCGTATATGGCCATACAAAGAAAGCAGCAGAACTTCTTGCACAGAAACTGGAAGAAAAAGGCTGCCCGAAGGTTGTTGTCTGCGATCTTGCAAGAGAAGATATGGCAGAAGCAGTGGAGGACGCTTTCCGCTACGGCAAACTGGTACTGGCCAGCATTACATATAACGGAGAGGCTTTCCCGTTCATGAGAACATTCATCGAGAACCTGACAGAGCGTAATTACCAGAACCGTACCATCGGCCTCATCGAGAACGGAAGCTGGGCACCTACCGCAGCTAAAGTCATGAAAGGAATGTTCGAGAAGAGCAAAAACATTACATGGCTTGAGAATAATGTGAAGATTATGTCTTCTCTTAGTGATGAGAATGTAGCAGAGATCGATGCGATGGCAGAGGAACTCTGCAAGTAATTTCTGAATGCCAGGCATATGCAGAAGAAACTGAAGATATAACATAATAAAAAGACGTGAACCCGGATTGATAGGTCCTTTCATTTACTGAGTTGTTAATGAGAGAAATATATCAATCCATAAGGTTACGTCTTTTTTATTTACCGAGCAACAGGAAAAAAATATCTGTGCTTGTATAATTTTAGAAGATGCTACAATAGATTAAGCGGCTCGTGAAAAGGATATTTTCGTAGTTGCCGGCAGATCCTGAATTCTGACCTGAGATTAGAGAAAGGGTCATGCCACAGAATAAGTTACATTCTCTTACACCACATAAATCCATAAGCCGGAAGCACCACATCCTTAAGCTCCAGAGTCTGTCCGGTAATAAGATCACGGAAGGTTTCTTCTTCCTGCATCCATGCAGTTTTTTCACTGTCACTGAAGTTGAAAATTCCGATAAAACGTTCATTTCCCTTCTGGCGGAGGATGCAGAGAATGCTGTCATCATGAACATCGTATGTATACACATCGCAGTCTTTGTCAAAAACAGATTCCTGGCGGCGGATCTGCTCCATGCGACTCAGTGTCTGGAAGATCTGGCCCTCAACAGAAGTTTTTGATTTCCGTTTTTTCGCGAGATCCCACTGGAAAGCACCGCGGTGGATATAGCGGGAATCCGCTGCTTTATCCGGATCATCTTTATAGGAATAATCATTGAGACGGCCAACTTCATCGGAACTGTAAAGCATTGGGATTCCGGACTGAGTAAGCATATATGCGTGAAGCATCAGATCTTCACGGATACCTCTTTCCAGCTTCTCATCATTTTTTTCAAAAAGTGCAGCCTCGATTCCACACATGGAAGCAGTGGTTCCGCAGAAACGGGCATCCTGAGTTACCGGGTCATCGTTATAAAGCTCTCCGCGGCTGTCGCTTCCCGGATGTTTTCCTGTGAAGAAATCGTTGAGGTAACGCTTGTGGGCCGGCTCGTCCATGCCCCAGTCTTTCAGAGTGGCGAAATCCAGTCCCCAGCCAATGTCATCATGGCAGCGGAGATAATTCAGGAAAGTATACTGCTTCGGAAGGCTGTTCACAATATCCATCTGTTTTTTCAGAAGGCGGATATCACGGGTGGCAATGCTGTTCCAGGTTGTAGCCATTGTTGTTACATTGTAAAGCATATGGCATTCCGGTTTCTCCACGGTTCCAAAGTACGGAACAACTTTTTCCGGTTCCATAACAACCTCGCCCAGAAGAACAACACTCGGGCAGACGATCTCAGCGATCATACGCATCATACGGACGATGGTGTGAACCTGTTTCAGGTTACGGCAAGGAGTTCCCAGCTCTTTCCAGATATACGGAACCGCGTCAATACGGATCACATCCATTCCCTGGTTTGCAAGGAAGAGGAAGTTGTACATCATCTCATTGAAAACACGGGGATTTCCGTAGTTCAGATCCCACTGATAAGGATAAAAAGTAGTCATGACATAATGACCGATATCCGGAAGCCAGGTAAAGTTTCCGGGAGCAGTGGTAGGGAATACCTGCGGTACGGTCTTTTCGTATTCGTCCGGAATCTTGCGGTTGTTGTAAAAGAAGTAACGGCTCATATATTCTCCGTCACCCTGGCGTGCTTTTTTTGCCCACTCGTGATCTTCAGAAGTGTGGTTCATAACAAAATCCATACACAGGTTCATTCCGTTTTTGTGGCATTTGTCAGCAAGGGCGGAAAGATCTTCCATGGTACCAAGATCCGGGCGGACTTTGCGGAAATCCGCAACTGCGTAACCACCGTCGGAACGGCCTTTCGGGGTATCCAGGAAAGGCATCAGATGAAGACAGTTCACGTTGCATTCTTTCAGATATGGAAGTTTTGCGGAAACTCCTTTAATGTTGCCGGCAAAATTGTCAATATAGAGCATCATGCCAAGCATATCCTTCTGGCGGAACCAGTCCGGATTTTTTTCTCTTTCCAGGTCGCGGTTTTTGAGAGCGCGGCGGCGTGCTGTAAAATACTGGTACATCTGGTCGCAGAGCTCTGCAAACATATCGTCATTGTGATAAAGCTCTGTGTACAGCCATCGAAGCTCGTCGTGATGATGGTTTAAACGTTCCTGAAAAATTTCCTGATCTTTTTTCATGATTTCCTCCCTGAATAGAATAGATATTTATAGATGTCGGGAAACCTGTAAAATATTTCCCGGCGGTAATGGTTATCTGACATTTTTCCACAGAATTATAGCATGAAGTTTCCAGTACATGAATATACGGGTTGTTATGGAATATGGAAAAATGTTGTAAGTATTTTCAGTCTCCTGTTGTCTGCCGTCGTATCAGAACAGGAGTGATCTTTTTGTGGATCGGTTTTTGAAGCGGTGCCGGTTTTCTTTTCTTCATTTCGTTCATCTGTTCCACAAGCAGTTCCATGGTAGTCTGTGCGATCACATCAATCTGCTGTCCAATAGTAGTGATCGGGATGATGGACTCCGCAGCAATGGGTGAATTATCGAATCCGATGATCTGATATTCATCCGGCAGACAGTTGTATTTCTGGAAGATCAGATTGAGAAATATATTTGCGTAAGTATCATTGGATAAAAATATGCCTTTTTTCTGACCGGAATATTTACTGTCAATATCCTGAAAGATCACACGCATCTGTTCAAAAAGCTCCTGATAGGAATCACCGGAAACATTAAGGTTCAGTTCATAAGGAACATGATATTCCCGGCATGTTTCCTCAAAGGCACGGATACGGTCATAAGCTGGAATATTCTCAGGTACATGGACATTGATGTGGATTAGTACATCACACTGATTACGTATCAGCAGAGAAGTAGCCTGCATGCTGCCCATGTAATTGTCTGTTGTAACGCTGCATATATGTTCTGCTTCACGTTCAATGGCGATCACAGGAATATTATAGGAAGCCAGTTTTTCAGAGGAAAGAGTATGGCTGAGAACAATAAGTCCTTCAATCTTATAAGCCATCAGCTCGTCCAGATACTGCATTTCTTTCTCCGGGCCGCCATCACTGACAAAAACCAGATATTTGTAATGATAATCGGAGTAACTTCGAAGAAGCTGTGTCAGCATTTCGGAATAATAATGAAGATAAAGGTTCGGGACAATGATCCCTACAAATTCGCTTTTTCCATTGGCAAGAACCCTGGCAAGCTTGTTTTTTCTGTAGCCGAGCTCATCAAGGGCTTTTGCGATCTTTTCCTGATTTTCCAGGGTCAGAGAATCCGGATGATTGAAATATCTGGAGATCGTAGTCTTGGAAAAACCAGTGTATTCTGCAATATCGGCAAATGTTACCTGTTTTTTAGCCATAAAAAAATAGTCTCCTTTTAACAGCAGAAAGTTATGATACGGAATGCAGATGTGATCATATAAGAGAAATCTGCAGACCGTACAAGATAATTGGATTGATGTAATTAAGTATAACAATACAGACGTTAAATAGCAATAAAAAAAATAACCAGTTAAGTTACCGGTAACTTTTCTTGAATAAATTAACAAAAAAGGTTGACAGAAGCTATGTCATATAGTAGTATCAAATTATAAAGTAACCGGTTACTTTACCGGTTACTAAACAAGAACGAAAGAACAAAAACGGGAGGAAAAGAGAATGAAAAAAGGTTCTGCGAAAGCTGTTCCGGCAGGAAAAAGAACTGCTGCAGAAAAGCTTCAGTATGTGAAAAAGAACTGGCAGCTGTATGTGTTTTTTCTGCTGCCTGCACTTCTTCTGACGATCATCTTCAAATACGTGCCCATGGGTGGCGTACTGATCGCTTTTGAGGATTACAATGTCATTGATGGCGTATTTGGAAGCAAATGGGTAGGACTGGAATACTTCCGGAGATTTCTGGCATCACCGGATTTTATGAATTATCTTGTGAACACTTTGAAACTGAGTATTTACGGACTGCTGTGGGGATTTCCGATTCCGATCATCCTGGCACTTCTTCTGAATCAGATCCGGAGAGCCGGGATCAGGAAAAAAATTCAGCTTCTGATCTATGCGCCGAATTTTATTTCCGTTATCGTACTCTGTGGTATGGTTCGTATGTTTCTTTCACCGGTAGGTCCGCTGAATAAACTGATCGGTTCCGATGCCAACTGGATGACTATGCCGGCAGCATTTCGTACCATTTACATAGCCAGCGGAATCTGGCAGACAGCCGGATGGGCATCCATTATGTATACTGCAGCACTTGCCAATGCAAGTAAGGATCTGGAAGAGGCAGCAGTGGTGGATGGAGCAAATATCCTGCAGCAGATCTGGTATGTACAGCTTCCGGCTATTAAAAACATCATTGTGATCCAGTTTATCCTTCAGGCCGGAAATATTATGAGCATTGGTTTTGAAAAAGCATATGCACTGCAGACAGATATGAACCTTCCTGCATCTGAGATTCTTTCTACTTATGTATACAGAATCGGTCTTCTGAATGGAGACTATGGATATTCTACAGCAGTGGGGCTGTTTAATTCAGTGATCAATGTAATTCTTTTGATCTTTGTAAACTGGGTAGTCAAGAAACTGAATGACGGAGAGGGATTATAGGAGGTGCTGTTATGGCAAAAGCAAAGAAAAAGAAATATTCGGCATCTGACAAAGCCATTTTAGGAATCGGATACGTACTTCTGGGTGCATTTGTACTTTCCATTCTGGTTCCGCTTTTATATGTTGTGATCGCATCCTTTATGGATCCGAATGTGCTGAACAGCCAGGGGATCAGCTTTGATGTGCGGAAGTGGACGATCGATGCGTACCGCAGAGTTCTTGAAAATAATATGATCTGGAGAGGCTTTGCAAACTCATTTTTTTATTCCCTGGTGTTTACCATTATTTCAGTTCTGGTAACTCTGCTGGCAGCATATCCAATGTCCAAGAAAGAATTTGTGGGAAGAAATTTCTTCAATGTTATTTTTCTCATTACCATGTTCTTCGGTGGAGGAATGATCCCGACTTTTATCCTGATCAATCAGCTGCATCTGGTAAATACAATCTGGGCAATCCTGCTTCCGGGTGCGTTTAATGTCTGGAACATGATCCTTGCCAGAACCTATTATCAGTCTATCCCCAAGGAACTCAGAGAGGCATCTGCCATTGACGGTGCCACAGAAATCGAGCATTTTTTCAAGATTATGATGCCGGTATGCAAACCGATCATCGCAGTACTTGCACTGTGGTCCTTTGTAGGAATGTGGAACAGTTATTTTGACGCTATGATTTATTTGAATGATGCGAAACTGCAGCCATTGCAGCTGGTACTTCGTTCCATCCTTGTACAGAATACACCGCAGCCCGGAATGATCGCAGATATCCAGAGTACTGCACAGATGGCAAAGGTAGCGGAGCTTCTGAAATATGCTACGATCATTGTATCAAGTTTACCGCTTCTGATCATGTATCCATTCTTCCAGAAATATTTTGACCAGGGCATTATGGTTGGTTCTGTAAAAGGCTGATGACAGGAGGTTGATAATGATGAAAAAAAGAATGAAGGCATTATTGGCAATCGGGCTTTCTGCAATTATAATGGTATGCAGTGCCGGATGTGGAAACGGAAAAGAACACATGAAAGCAGAAACAGATCCGGATATCCCGGTGGAAGATGTGTCCTTTCCTCTGAAAGAAAAAGCAGAGCTGTCTTTTATTACCAGTGCACCTGCAACATCTACACAGGAACCTAATGAAAGAACGATCTTTGAAAGACTGGAAAAGCAGACCAATGTCCACATTGACTGGACCTGTTTTGTATCGGATCAGTTTGATGACAAAAAAAATCTGGCGCTGGCACAGTTCGGAAATCTTCCGGATGGACTTTTTAACGCAGGGATGAGTGATTATGATCTTCTTCGTTATGCCAAACAGGGAATCATTATTCCGGTAGAAAATCTGATTGATAAATACATGCCGAATCTTAAGGCTGTATTTGAAAAATACCCGGAATATAGAACAATGTGTACAGCACCGGACGGACATATTTATTCTTTCCCATGGATCGAGCAGCTTGGTGCGGGGAAAGAAGCCATTCAGGCAATTGGAGATATCCCCTACATTAATAAAAAATGGCTGGATTATCTGAAGCTGGACGTTCCGACCACAACTGAGGAACTGGAACAGGTTCTGATCGCTTTCCGCGACAATGCAGATAAACTGGAGCAAGAATTTGATATTGAGGGTGGTGTGATCCCGATGTCCTTTATCATCAATAATGGTGATCAGGATCCTGCAATTCTCATCAACGGATTCGGAGAAGGATATGGTGACACCGGTGATCATTTTGCAGTGAAAGATGATGGAACCGTTATTTATACAACTGTACAGGAAGGCTATAAAGAAGGTATCCAGTGGCTCCATCAGCTGGTAGAAGAAAAGCTGGTGGATCCGGAGGCTTTTACCCAGGAATGGTCAACTTATGTTGCAAAAGGTAAGAACCACAGATATGGTCTGTGTTTCACCTGGGATATTGCAAATATTGATAACAATGAAGATTATGTAATGCTCCCGGCGCTGGCCGGTCCGGATGGTCTTGTAAATATCACAAGACAGAATAACAGTGAAACCAGTGGCTTTGACAGAGGACGCTGCGTTCTGACTACAAGCTGTCGGAATACGGCACTGGCAGCAGCATGGATCGATCAGATGTATGCACCGATCCAGTCTCCGCAGAATAACTGGGGTACTTACGGGGAAAAAGATTCATTTAATATCTTTGAGATGTCCGAGAATGCAGAAGGTGGTCAGATGCTGAAACATATGGATCTGGGAGATGCATCTCCGGTAGAGGTTCGTGAAGCACAGTCTGTAAACGGACCGTTGGCAATACTTAACGAGTATTACGATGTATATGTAACAGAGCCGGCAGATGCAAAATGGCGTCTCGACAATATGCACGAAACATATCTTAAGGATATGAACAGTAAATATGTGTATCCGAATGTATTTATGAGTATTGATGATACCAATAAGGTATCTCAGTACGACACAGATATCAAGAAGTATGCGGAACAGAAAAAAGCAGACTGGATCCTGAATGGCGGCATCGATAAAGAATGGGATTCCTATCTGAAAAAGATGGAGCAGTATGGACTGTCTGATTATCTGGCAATCAAACAGAAATATTTTGACCAGTATCAGAAGTCTCTTAGTGAGACAGAGAAATAAAAACAGAAAAAGATACCGGTCAGAAACATAAAAAAGAAAGAGAGAGCAGAGTATGAGTGAAAAACTTGAAAAAGCACGTCTTTATGAAATAGAGGAAGCAAAAAATATCCCGCAGGAAGAGAAACCGGCCTTTCATGTATCTGCACCGGTTGGCTGGATCAATGATCCCAATGGATTTTCTGTTTTTAAAGGAAAGGTACATCTTTTTTACCAGTATCATCCTTACAGCCGTGACTGGGGCCCTATGCACTGGGGCCACAGTGTGACGGAGGATATGATCAGATGGGAGCAGCTTCCTGCAGCGCTTGCACCGGATCAGGAATATGATCGAGAGGGATGCTTTTCCGGAAGTGCTATTGAAGCGGATGGAAAACAGGCTTTGATCTACACAGGAGTTACAACAGAAAAGCTGCCTGATGGAAAAGAAGAAGTCCGGCAGAATCAGTGCCTTGCCTGGGGTGACGGAAAAGATTATGTAAAGGCAGAGAAAAATCCGATAGTCACCGGGGATATGCTTCCGGAGAAATGCAGCAGAGTTGATTTCCGCGATCCGAAGATATGGGAAGATAACGGAATATACTATATGCTCGTAGGATGCCGCAGCGAAGAAATTCCTGGACAGGTAGTTCTGTTTTCCAGTAAAGATTTGAAAGAATGGAAATTTGAAACAATTCTTGCGGAGAACTCCACAGGAGAAATCGGTGTTATGTGGGAATGCCCCGATTTCTTTCCGCTCGGGGATAAACATGTGCTGATCTGTTCTCCGCAGCATATGCGTGCAAAAGGGTATGAGTTTCATAATGGACATAATTCCCTGTATTTTACGGGAGATTATGACAGCGAAAAACATACATTTGAAAAAGACGCACCGGTAAGTCTGGACTACGGACTTGATTTTTATGCGCCGCAGACAACCCTTCTTCCAGATGGAAGAAGAGTGATGATCGCCTGGATGAAATCCTGGGATAGCTGTGTGATCAAGGAAAAGCAGAGATGGCAGGGAATGATGACTCTTCCGAGAGAGCTGGAATATCGTGACGGAAAGATCTGGCAGAAGCCGGTCCGAGAAATTGAGAATTATCGGAAAAACCGTTGCTGTTATGAGAATGTAAAAGTGGGTGAGAGCTTAAGCCTTGAAGGCGTCCGTGGCCGAATGATCGATCTGACTGTGGAACTGCAGAACGCAGATGGCATCATGGATGAAAGCAGGAACTCCGGAAATCCAAATCAGGAAGCATTGGATGTGTACAATGAGTTCCGGATCGAGCTTGCACGCAATGAAGAATATACAACGGTCTTTACCTATGATCGAAAAAGACAGATACTGGAAATCGACAGAACCTGGAGCGGGGTGCAGCGTGATGTTGTATGTACAAGAAAGCTCCAGATCACAGATGACAGACAAAATCTGAAGCTGCGTTTTATCCTGGATCGAAGCTCCATAGAGCTTTTTATCAATGATGGAAGCAAAACTGCGACTACCGTGATCCCAACACCAGTGGAAGCAGATGAGATCCTGTTTCACAGTGACGGAAATGCTGTGATCCAGGTTGAGAAATATGATATTGTGTTGTAGAAGCCTCTCAAATATTGACAATTTCTCTATTTTTGTATAACATAGGGGAAGTTGCTTACGCCGGATCAAGAGTTATTCGTATCTCCTGATCCGGCATATATTTACAGGAGAGGAACACAGGAATGTTTTATCAGTTAAAAATCACAAGAAAAGGAACGAAACCGCCGGTATGGAGACGCTGTACTGTTGCGGCTGACGTTACATTTGCAAATATGGCAGCCATGCTTGAAAAACTGGTTCAGTATCCGGCAGGCAGCCTATATGAGATTGAATTTTTTCAGAAAAAAGTACAGATCCGTGAGAACGGTGACGGAGAAGTGAAGAATAATTTCACATTATTAAATGCAGGCGAGACAGAGACTGCAGAGCTTATGGATTCTGAGAAATGGTTTACCTTCCGTCAGTATGGTGCGGATAAGGAAGCTCCGGAATACAGAGTTGATATTGAGAAGAAAGACGAGGGAACAGCAGAAGCTCCTTCTATTGTAAAAGAAGTAAAGGGTGAGGATGATCCGTACTGGACAGAGGCACCAGAGCTGGGATGCACTGCAGCAGTTGAAACTGAGGTGGAAACAGCCAAAGCATCTGAAGACATTGCTGCAACAGTAGCGGCAGTAGAGGCAGCAGCCAGAGCTGCAAAAGCAGATGAGGCAGCCACAGGTAGCAGAAGAAATCCTACAGTAAAAGATTTCCTCATGTCCTATCGTAAAGAAGACCTTCTCAGCATTGCAGGTGAGCTTGGACTTCACTGCAAGGGAATGGATCAGGAAGAGATCGCCGCAAAGGTTGCCGCAGAGGTTCTTAAACCGGAGGTTATGAAAGCAAGCTTCCTCGTAGCAGACGATCAGGAGGTACTGGCTTTTGAGGCGGCTATTCAGAGAAAATGCTTCCATGTTACAGAGGATGAGTGGAATACATTAGAATGGCTGAACGATATGGGCTACCTTGTTTCCTACAGTGATGATTACGCAGAAGTTCCGGCAGAGGTTGCAGCTGTTTACGATCAGATCAATACACCGGAGTTCCAGACACTTCGCAGCCAAGTAAACTGGCTGAAGGATTGCCTTATTATGGTAAGCTATCTGTATGTATCTGCACCGGCAAAGACCGTATATGAGATGTTTAAGCAGAGAAAAGGTTTTGACATCGGATATGACAGCTTCATCGAGCTGTATCATACCATTCCGGAGAAGGCCTGTATCTGTGAGCTTGCGGAGGATCAGCTGATTCTGAAATCCGCACTGGTCAATAACATTTACAAGGATATCGAGAGACGTCAGGGTGGACGGAAATTCTATATTCCGTCTGTAGATGAGATCCTGGATTATTCCGAAAACGGGTATCCAACAAAATCTGCTTCTTACCAGAGACTGGGCAGATTCCTGCTGGATGAGATAAAGGTTTCCGATGCAGTGAAGGATCAGGTACTGTTCTTTATTTACAAAGAATGCTCCATGGATGGCAGAATGTCAGCGATCATGGAAAACCTGAACCAGAAGGGGATCCAGTTTAACGATGAGCAGCTTGAGAAATTTACAAAGCTGATCATGGAGGCAAACAATAACACAAGAATGCTGGAATTCCGCGGTTACACACCGAATGAGATCTCAGGAGCAGTATGGCCGTTTGCCACAGGCAAGCCGCACACTGCAATGCCGAACAGCTTTGTGCCGACAGCAATGCCGATGCAGC
The DNA here is from genome assembly GCF_013317245.1 of Blautia sp. MSK.20.85. NCBI lineage: Bacteria > Bacillati > Bacillota > Clostridia > Lachnospirales > Lachnospiraceae > Blautia > Blautia sp. MSK.20.85. The sequence goes on along the minus strand of NZ_JAAIUN010000035.1, from coordinate 9,204 downwards.
CGGCATCTGCAAGAAAAATCTATCCCAACGATCCGTGTCCGTGCGGAAGCGGTAAGAAATATAAGAAGTGCTGCGGAAGAAGATAATTCTGCAGAAAATTTACCGTAATTCCGGAGCTGAAAGTTCCCATAGATCGTTGCGGAGCGACTGCGCTCATGAGTGAGCAGCGAACGCGGATGATCTGGTCCGATTTATCGTTTGATGCAGTATCTCCGGAAATACCATACAAATTAATATAAGACAGTTCGTTTGTACCATCCTGTCTATAAATAAAACCAGGGCTGAAGAAGATGTGAGAATCAGGGCAGACTCGTGGCGGGTCTGCCCTTTTTTTACTTTAACTGGATCAAGGCCGGGAATCCCGGTTTTTTTTATTTATGGAAATATTCGGGTGGTGTGACAGATCCAGAAGGAGGAAAAATTTATGTATCAGTTAAAAACAGAAGCAGATTTCGATTCGGCACACTTTCTGTCCGGTTACACCGGCAAATGTTCCAACATCCATGGTCATCGCTGGCATGTGGAGATTGAGATCGAAAGCCGGAAGCTGGAGAAAAACGGTCAGGGGCGAGGGATGCTGGTAGACTTCGGAGATCTGAAAAAGGATCTTCGGGAGCTGGCAGATTCCATGGATCACACGCTGATCTATGAAGAAAATACATTACGTCCGAAAACGCTGGAAGCACTGGATGAGGAAGGCTTTCATCTGGTGAAGGTTCCCTTTCGCCCTACAGCAGAGAATTTTTCAGAATATTTTTTCAGGAAAATGGAAGAAAAGGGCTATCCTGTAAAAAGAGCTGTTGTTTACGAAACACCAAATAACTGTGCAGCTTACCGGGAAACGGAAGAAGAAACGGAGGCGGTATGGCTATGAGTACCTATCAGGTTGTAGAGAAATTTGTCAGCATCAACGGAGAGGGCAGACGGGCAGGAGAGCTTGCCGCTTTTATCCGGTTTAAGGGCTGCAATCTTCAGTGCAGCTATTGTGATACCAGCTGGGCAAATGAGCCGGGATGTGAGAGTGAAAGGCTGACAGAAGAAGAGATCCTTTCCTGGATCCGTGAAACAGGCGTAAAAAATGTGACACTTACAGGCGGGGAACCACTTTTACGGAAAGGCATGGAGGAGCTGATCGAGGCAATCCTGGAGGATCCATTCCGGCGGGTGGAGATTGAGACCAATGGAAGCGTAGATCTGAAGCCTTATCATATATTAAAAAAACGTCCGTCCTTTACCATGGATTATAAAGCACCGGACAGCGGCATGGAAAAAGAGATGCTCCTTTCCAATCTGGAGCTTCTGGGCAGTGAGGATACGCTGAAATTCGTGGTCAGCAGCCGCAGAGATATGGAAAAAGCTCTGGAAATCCTGGAAAAGTACAGGCTGGTCGGAAAAACGGCAGTTTATTTCAGCCCTGTTTTCGGCAGGATCCAGCCGGTGGAGATCGTGGATTTCCTTATGGAAAAAAAGCTCAACGATGTAAAGCTTCAGATCCAGCTTCATAAGGTGATCTGGGACCCGCAGAAACGGGGAGTATGACAGGAAAACCTATCACAATATAACAAGAAATACCGCAGAAAAGGAGAACGCTATGAAAGCACTTGTACTTGCAAGCGGCGGTGTGGATTCCACCACCTGCCTGGGGCTTGCCGTAAACAAATATGGAAAAGAGAATGTAATTGCATTAACAGTAGCTTACGGACAGAAGCACACAAAAGAAATCGAGGCTGCCAGAAAAACAGCAGAATATTACGGAGTGGAGCATCTTTATCTGGATCTGGAGCCGATCTTCCGGTACAGTGACTGCTCGCTGCTGAAGCATTCAGACAGAGAGATCCCGCACGAAAGCTATGCAGAGCAGCTGAAGGAAACCGATGGCTCACCGGTTTCAACCTATGTGCCGTTCCGGAACGGATTATTTCTTTCCTCGGCAGCAAGTATTGCGCTGTCAAAAAACTGCAGTGTGATCTATTACGGAGCACATGCGGATGATGCAGCCGGAAATGCATATCCGGACTGCAGCAGTGCGTTTCACAATGCGATCAACGAGGCGATCTATCAGGGAAGCGGCGGCCAGCTGAAGGTTGAGGCGCCTTTTGTCAGCTGCACAAAGGCAGAGGTCGTAAAAACCGGCCTGGAGCTGAATGTTCCTTATGAACTGACCTGGAGCTGTTACGAAGGCGGCGAAAAGCCCTGCGGTGTGTGTGGAACCTGTATTGACAGAGCAGAGGCATTCCGGCTCAATGGAGTGAAGGATCCGGCACTTGACAGATAGATCGGATCATAAATATCCGTTTGACCATAGAAAGGAAAAAAATATGAGCAGAGAAAACCTGGAAAAAGAAGGGATCACCCTTCTCGGAAATCAGAAAGTAAAATATCCGGACAATTATGCTCCGGAGGTACTGGAAACATTTTTGAACAAGCACCCGGACAACGATTACTTTGTAAAATTTAACTGCCCGGAATTTACAAGCCTTTGTCCCATTACCGGACAGCCGGATTTCGCGACGATCACGATATCCTACGTACCCGGTGAAAAAATGGTGGAGAGCAAATCTCTGAAGCTGTATCTTTTCAGCTTCCGCAATCACGGAGATTTTCATGAGGATTGCGTGAACATCATTATGAAGGATCTGATCCGTCTCATGGATCCGAAATACATTGAGGTCTGGGGAAAATTTACGCCGAGAGGCGGCATTTCCATTGATCCATACTGCAATTACGGAAAAGCCGGAACCAGATGGGAGGAGATTGCCTGGAAACGTCTGACAGAGCATGACATGTACCCGGAAAAGATCGATAACCGGTAGAAAAACTAAAAGTCCCTGTTTTCACTGCGAAAAGCAATGAAAGCAGGGGCTTTTTGTTTAGGTGCGCCTAGCGGCGCAGGTTTATCTTTATGACAGCCGGATGCACTCCGATTCTGTGTCAAACAGATCAGCGATCACATCGTGCACGGTTTCGATCTTATCTGCCATATAGGCCTTTGCTCCGCAGAACAGCAGGCCGTTTTCCACGTCGCCCTTTACGGCGGCGATCAGCTTGTCTGTAATGCAGTAAGGGATCTCGCCGGGGGAACATTTGGCAAGGCAGCGGTGGCAGGGACTGTGCGGGATCTTTTCTCCGGCCATGACGTGCTGCATGAAGGGATTCATAATGGCACGTCCCGGCATACCTACCGGACTTTTTACAATGGCAATGTCGTCCTTTGCGGCGTGGATCAGGGATTCTTTCAGCCGGATGTCTGCGTCACATTCTTCCGTTGGGATAAAACGGGTGGCGACCTGAACGCCGTCCACACCAAGATCAAGGACATGCTTTACATCCTCGTGCGTGGCGATGCCGCCGGCAGCTACTACAGGGATTTCCGTGCCGAATTTTGCGGCATAGCTTTTTACAGTCTGGACGATCTTTCGGATCTCATTGTCGTAGGCTTCCGGTGTATAGGAATCCAGCTCTTCCTTGTGGAAGCCCAGATGACCGCCTGCCTGGGGACCTTCGATCACCACAAGGTCTGCAGTGCGCTTGTACTTTCTTTCCCAGTATTTCAGGATAACCTTTGCAGATTTGTCCGTTGAGACGATGGGGGCAATCTTTGTTTTGCTTCCGCTGACAAGAGCAGGGAGCTCTGTAGGAAGTCCTGCACCGGAGATGATCAGGTCAGCGCCGGCATGGACAGCGGCTTTTACATGAGATGCGTACTCCTTCAGTGCAACCATGATGTTGTAGCCGATGATACCGTCAGGAGAAATCCTGCGTGCTTTTTTCATCTCGGACAGGATAGCCCGCTGGTTGGCTTCTTCGGTATTCCGGTCGAAATCCTTTTCCCGGTAGCCGATCTGAGCGGTGGAAATGATTCCGATCCCGCCTTCCTTTGCAACGGTGCCTGCCAGACGGCCAAGGCTGATGCCAACGCCCATTCCACCCTGGATCAGGGGAAATCTTGTAAGTTTATCACCGATTTTAAAATTCTTCATAATGATCAGATCCTCACATTCATTTGCGTTCTTTAAATGATTTTAATATAAAATAGTTTTATCATCAAAGTATATCATAACAGGGAAATTTGTCAATGTATATGTAGGAAGGTTGAATCAGGGAGATGTGATGATTTGTCGGTATAGCTTTTCGGAATAAGAAAAGGGTGAGCTGACAGCATTATGCTGAGTAGTTTCACCCTTTTTATGTGTGATGAAATTTTAAACTGTAAAGCAGTAGACAGTGGTCGAAATCCCTCTGACAAAATCAGAACTTAAACAGATTCAGTCCGATATCCTCGCTGAACTCACGACCGATCTCTCCGTCGATCACCTGGATCTGGATCTCGGCGGTAGCACTGATGATGGCACGGTTCAGATGACCGCCGTGTACAAGGCCTTCTTCGTCACCGGCTGCGATGTGGAGATGAAGATAAACTTCGCCGTCTTTACGGGTAACGGTACCGGTAAGAGAAACAATCTCATAAGCTCCCTGAAACTGAATAGAGTGGTATTCCTTTGTTACGGTGTTGTATACGCCAGCAGTGAAATCATTGATGGCGCCAAGGCCTGTGACCTGTGCAAGGCGGATGTTCTCTTTCTCTGCAACCTTGCCGATCTCATCCAGGATCTCTTCCTTCGGATCAAGTCGAAGATAGATCGTGTTTCCAAAATGTCTGTATTCCATGATAAAAAACCTCCCTGTAAATTTTTTGATTTTCCTATTGTCTGAGTATGATTCCAGTATAATACATTCCTGTTTTTATTCAATAGTTACATTGATCAGATTACAGCACTTCCGGAAATTACTGCATCATGCCCTGTCCAATTTTTTCGTAGAGTATATTGCAGATAATTTCGAGAAAAACTGAGAAGAGACATACTTGAAAATAAGTATATCTACCAGAAACTAATCATAAACAGCCAGAAATTAAGAATTGTACACATTGGCTGACCGGGGTACAATATAAGCAATTCAAAAAACAATTAAACGAAATGCAAAGGCGCATTTGTTGTAGAAATACAGCGAATGCGCCTGTTTTTTTACCTGAATGAACGCAGGATGCAGATGCAGATCGCGGGATGATTTTCAGAAAGAGAGGGCATGTATTATGGCAAAGAGTGAACAGGTAATCAAAGATCTTGACAGAGTGATCGGACTGATCAATACAGATATGAAAGATATTCCTGCTGAGGAGAAAAAACAGATGGTGGCAGATACCATCGATCATTTTGACAACTACGTAAGCCCGGGCTGGCTGAAATACCGTAAATCCGTTTCTTCTGACTCTGAGCAGGGTGCGGTTCTTGAGTGGCAGGATGAAGGTGCTTACTGCTACGGATTAAATGGAGAAAAATTCATCGACTGTCTTGGTGGATTTGGTATTTATACCTGTGGCCACAGAAATCCGGAGATCCTGAAAACTGTTAAAGCACAGTTGGATCATCAGGCACTTCATTCACAGGAGCTTCTTGATCCGCTTCGTGGATATCTGGCAAAAGCTCTTGCAGATATCACTCCTGGTGATCTGCAGTACTGTTTTTTCACAAATGGTGGTGCGGAGGCTGTTGAGATGGCTCTGAAGCTTGCACGTATCGCAACTGGCGGAAGATGGTTCATCTCCACAGTCGGCGCTTTCCATGGAAAGAGTATGGGTGCTATCTCCATGGGTGGTAAGAGTACATACCGTACTCCTTATATCCCAATGGTACAGCAGGTACAGCACGTACAGTACGGTGTTGCAGATGATGTAAGAAAAGCGATCAAGAACCTTCAGGCTGTTGGTGAGAAGGTTGCCGGTGTGATCCTTGAGCCGATTCAGGGTGAAGCTGGTGTTATCGTTCCTCCGGCAGGATACCTTCAGGAGGTTCGAGAGATCTGCGATGAGACAGGCGTAGCACTGATCTTTGACGAGATCCAGACTGGTATGGGCCGTACCGGTACAATGTGGAGATGTGAAGCAGAGGGTGTTACACCGGATATCATGACCTATGGTAAAGCTTTCGGCGGTGGTATCATGCCGATCACTGGTATCATCTGCAAACCGAAGATGTGGGTTCAGGATCTGATCGACAACCCATGGCTGCTTGGCTCCCCGACATTCGGAGGAAACCCGGTATGCTGTGCGGCAGCTATCGCAACGATCAAATATATGCTTGAAAATGATATCCCGGGTGTCTGCAAACGGAAAGGTGAGATCCTGAAAGCTGGACTTCAGAGTCTTGCGGAAAAATATCCGGAGATCATTCAGGAGGTTCGTGGTACAGGTCTTATGCTTGCCGTTGAGTTCCATACCTGCGAACTTGGCTATGAGACTGCAAAAGGTCTGTTTGCAAGACGTGTCATGACAGCCGGTACTCTTGTTAATGCAAAAACAATCCGTTTCGAGCCTACAGCTGTTATTTCCGAGCAGGATATCAAGGACGTTATCTCCAGAATGGATGAGGCTCTTGCCGATACAAAGAAAGCACTTAATGTATAAAAGACAGAGGGATTTTTTACTGAATTAAGTAAGTCCCCTGCGGGATTGTGAAGGCAATAAGCAGTGGGCAGAGATTTGCCAGAATGTTTCTGTACGGGAAGGCATCGGTTTAACTGAGATGATGCCTTTTCGGAGATTTTTCCGAAAGGGATGATATTATAAGATGAGTTTATGCAGAATTGAAGTTATCACAAGCCTTGCGAAATTTTCCAGCCTGAAGTCTGCGCTCAGCAAAGCCGGTGTCAGGGGTATGACGGTTATGCAGGTGCTTGGCTGTGGCGTGGAAAAAGGTACCCGTGAGTACGAAGTGGATGAAAACTATGAGATGGAGCTTCTTCCGAAGCAGCAGATCAGTGTTGTGGTAAAAAAGGAGCAGGTGGATAAGATCGTGGATGTGATCAAACACGAGCTTTATACCGGTCATATCGGTGATGGTAAGATTTTTATCTATGATATCGACAATGTGATCCGCGTGCGTACTGGTGATGAAGGGGCAGATGCTTTATAGATGATGGATTGCGGATCATGGAATGATGGTCTGTATTATAGAGCAGGCGAGGGTGTCCGCGGATAAAGCGGAACCTCGCCTGTTTTTGTGTTGGATATTTTTTATGACTTATATTTGGTTTGCATAATGCAAATGTCCATTTCATTATGGGGAGGTGCCTGGGATTATGAGTGAAGATAAGAAATTAGGATTGGGGAGTGTTGTATCTATATCAGTAGGGCTGGTCATTGCTACAAGCTGTCTGGTTTCTCTTGGACAGGGTGCAGGTACAGTTGGCGTTGTGTTCATTTTTTCTATGATTATTGCCTGCCTTTTGAATATGACTACTGTGGCTTCACTTTCCGAGCTGAATGCGATTATGCCGAATACGACGGGTGGTCTGGCACAGTATACTCTGGCGTGCCTTGGGCCTTTTCCTACATTGATCTCCATGGTTGGTGGGTATCTGCTCTGTAATATTCTGTCATCTGGTGTGGAGGCTTCGATTTTTTCCTATGCGATGGCGCAGACGATCAAGCTACCGATTCCCAGCATTGCGTATACGTTGGTAATGACGATCGTGATCATGATCGCGAACCTTCGTGGCGTGGATATGTTTGCCAAGATCCAGGATCTGGTTGCGTTTCTTTTGGTTGGTTCTATGATCATTATGGGACTGATCGGTATGTTTAAGCTGGGTACGGGACAGGTGGTTTCTCAGCCGTATGCTATGGCTACGAAGCCTTCGGAGCTGTTTTCTGCTACGGCTACAGCATTCTGGCTGTTTATCGGGGCGGAGTATGTGATTCCGGTTTCCAAGAGTGTTAAGAATGCGAAGAGGAATGTTCCTCTTGGTATGATCATTGGTCTTGCGCTGATCTGTGGTGTGCAGTCGATTATGGTGTTTGGGTTTCATAATTATACTCCATGGCAGGAGCTGATGGATTCTCCTGCGCCGCATCTGCTTTATGGGGAAAATCTTCTTGGCAGTGTGGGTAAGATCTGGATGACTCTGGTGGCTGCTCTTGCGGTTGTGAGTACGCAGAATTCTACGGTGAATGGGCTGGCGAGTATTTGCCAGGGTATGGCGAAGATGAATATGATGCCGAGGATTTTTGCGAAGACGAATAAGCATGGGGTTCCGTGGTTTGGGGTTGTGTTTGTCAGTGTGACGATTTTTGTTTTTGCGTTGATCAGTAATAATTCTTCTTCTGTTATTTCGTTTTTGATTCTGGTGGGTTCGGTGTTCTGGATGATTTCTTATGTACTGGCGCATGTGGATGTGCTGATCCTCCGGAAGAGGATGCCGAAGGTGCCGAGGAGTTTCAAGGTTCCTTTTGGACCGGTGTTTCCGGTTATTGGTATTGTGGGGACTTGTTATATGATCTTGAATATTTCTTCGGATCCTGTGGAGAGGAATATGATCTGGCTGGTTGTTTTGATTGCTTTTCTGGTCCTGGTGGTTTATTCGTTCTGGTGGATTAAGACCAGGATGAAGATGCCGGTGTTTAAGAGTGTGCCGATTCAGAAGGTTATGGCCATGGAGAATGAGTTGTTTTATACGATCCGGAAACGTCGGGGGATCTGGAGGTGATATTTATGAGGACGCTGCCTGTTGGGTGGCGTTCTTTTTTTGTAGAGGGATGCCAGGAGGGAGAGGATATCGGTCTGGGCAGGGACTCCCGGGGATACAACTAGGGTCCGTGAGGGTGGAGAGAAAGAGGGCGCCAGAGGGAGAGGATATCGGCCCGGGCAAGGACTCCGTCGGGGGATACAACTAAGATTCCGTGAGATGGCTAAAAGCATTGCGGCAGGGCCAGAACTCGCCGTTGGCTCAAACAGCTGACCCTGCCGCAATAACGCCCTCTCCCGCAACCTAAGTTGTATCACCCCTCCTCCGCAACAGCCCGAACCGATATCCTCTCCCTCTGGCTGACACTTCCAGCCGGTAGGAAAAAAGATAAAACCCGAAAAGGGACGGAAGCGGACGCGGGGCGTCCTGTCCTGGAATTGTCGAAGTGTAGCTGTATCAGTACAGCGTTCCACTATAAATACAGAAGAATCTAGGGATCAGATCGGCACAGCGTCTCACTATAAATACAGAAGAATCCAGGAACCAGATCGGCACAGCGTTCCACTCTGAATACCGCAGCATACAGACAAAAGTCAATACCGCACCACATACAACAACGAAGAATTCTTTCCGTGCCCAACGGGGTGGGAGCGCGAGGGAGGGCGTTCGGGCTTCGGAACT
>NZ_JAAIUN010000131.1:0-316 GCF_013317245.1 Blautia sp. MSK.20.85 | reverse complement strand
CAGTGTGGCATCTCCCTGTGGTACTGCTTTTCCTGTTTCTTTATCAACTTTGAATAAATTGATCTTTGCTGTCACACGGTCATTGCTGAAGGTATGGGCAAATAATACGGTTGCTTCTTTATCATTGGTGTAAGAAAACTTGAACGTATACACATCTTCTGTATTTCTTACATAGCCTTCCGGCGCCTGATCTTCTTTTACGGAATAGGAATATCCAATCGGAAGATCTGCTGTGAATTTTGCAGTTCCATCTGCTCCAGTAGTTGCTTTCTCAATCAGTGTTCCTTTTTTCACAACAACGGTTCCGTCTGCATTT
>NZ_JAAIUN010000130.1:0-316 GCF_013317245.1 Blautia sp. MSK.20.85 | reverse complement strand
ACGCTACGCCGATACAGCTACACTCCCACAATCCCAGGACAGGACGCCCCGCGTCCGCTTCCGTCCCCTTTCGGGTTTTATCTTTTTTCCTACCGGCTGGAAGTGTCAGCCAGAGGGAGAGGATATCGGTTCGGGCTGTTGCGGAGGAGGGGTGATACAACTTAGGTCCCGGGAGAGGGCGTTATTGCGGCAGGGTCAGCTGTCTGAGCCACTGGCGAGTTCTGGCCCTGCCGCAATGGTTTTAGCCATCTCACGGAACCTTAGTTGTATCCCCCGACGGAGTCCTTGCCCGGGCCGATATCCTCTCCCTCTGGCG